>JAPLJM010000369.1 GCA_026388595.1 Deltaproteobacteria bacterium | reverse complement strand
CGGGGGCTGGGTTTATCTGATCGTCTTTTTAGTCGTCTTCTGCGAAACCGGCCTTGTGGTCACCCCGATCCTCCCGGGAGATTCTCTGCTATTCGGACTCGGCGCTTTTGCCGCCATCGGTGCGCTTAAAGTGGAATGGCTTTTCATCCTGTTGTGCACTGCGGCGATTGCCGGGGATACGGTCAACTATATGATCGGGCACTATGTGGGACCCAAGATATTCCAAAGAGACACCAGCCGTTTTTTCAAGACAGAATACCTGGAACGGACCCATCAGTTTTATGAAAAATACGGCGGGAAAACCATTGTGATTGCCCGGTTTGTTCCGATCATCCGGACATTCGCCCCTTTTGTCGCCGGGATCGGCAGGATGACCTATGCCCATTTCGTCCTCTACAATGTGGCCGGGGGAATCGCCTGGGTGGCCGTTTTTATTTTTGGCGGTTATTATTTTGGCAATCTTCCGATGGTAAAGCAAAACTTCACGCTGGTCATTTTGGCCATTATCATCATCTCCGTCCTGCCCGGTGTGATTGAATATCTCCGTCAACGTCGACGGCCTGAATGACGGAAGAGAAAGGATTCCATTGATGAAAAGAGGTTTAATCTGCCTGGCGGCCTTGCTGATGCTCCCTGGGCTCACGACAGGCGTAGCTGCAGAAACGACCAGCATTGTAAAAATCAACAGCGATGTGGTGATTGAAGCAAGCATGAAAGTCCGAAATGTGATCGTCTTTGGCGGCCAGATCACCGTGAATGGAACGGTTGAACAAAATGTTGTGGCCATCGGCGGGTCCGCCGTACTGTCACGCACAGCCGTGGTGGGCGGCGATGTTGTTGCCCTGGGCGGGATCATCGCCGTGGGTACCGGCGCGGATGTTCGCGGCACCCTGACAGAGATCAATTCCTCGAATATTTCAGAGGCCATCTCGGATCTCTTGAGCAATGATTGGGAAGGCTGGTCGTGGCTCTTCGCTATTTTTTCGGTGGTCGTTTTTATGGCCATTCTCGTCACCGCCATGCTGATTGTCGCCCTGATTCCGAAACCGATCGTCACCATCTCCGAGGGCATCATCCTGCATACCTACCGGGCATCAATCGCGGGTTTTATCGGTTTGCTGATGATTGCCCCCATTGCCGTTTTATTGGCGCTCTCGGTGATCGGAATTGTTTTGATCCCCCTGGAAATCATTCTGGTCCTCTGCGCCGCCATCTTCGGATTCATCACCGTCGCCCAGATTTTGGGTGAGAGGGTCCTGGCCCGGTTCAAAAAGCCGAATGACAGTCTTGTCCGCCAGACCTTCTGGGGGTTGCTGATCCTGTGGCTCATCGGCTGGATTCCCTATGTGGGCTGGATGATCAAAGTTTTGGCGATTGTTCTGGGTCTGGGTGGCGTCATGATCACCCGATTCGGCACGAAAAAGGCTTGATCCAAGGAGTGCTGCATGACCGATCGAAGGAGCCTGTTCTGGAAAGAAAAGATCGTATCACCAAAAGACGTCCTGGCGTGTGTTGAACCGGGGATGAGCATCTTTCTGGGAACGGGCATGGCCGAACCCCGGACGCTGGTCAAGCACTTGATGGCCTCCGATCAAATGAACCTTCAGGATCTTGAAATGATTCAGTTGATCAGCCTGGGGGACACGCTATCCATCGATGCACGCTACTCTAAAAAATATCGCCTGAAAACATTCTATTCCGGCTGGATGGCCAACGCCTCCATCCGGGAAGGGCGGGTCGATCTGATCCCGAGCCGGTTTTCCCGCATTCCCTGGCTATTTAAATCGGGTGCCATT
>JAPLJM010000010.1 GCA_026388595.1 Deltaproteobacteria bacterium | reverse complement strand
TAGATAGAAAATCTCTCATCCAGATGGGCTATGCCAGCAGTATCGGCATTGCCATGGTGCTGGCGATCTTTGGAAGTCTCTATTTCGGCAACTGGCTGGACAGGAAATTCGGGACGGTCCCCTATTTCACGATTCTCTTTCTGGTCGTTGGCGTTGTCGCCGGCTTTAAAAATATTTACAACATGATTCAGCGGAATTTTAAAGACGAAGAACCCGTTATCAAGAGTTTAAAGAGTGAACCCCATAGAAAAAGACCCCCTCCAGCGAAAGCTTGAAATTCTCAATTGGATCATCCTGGGCCTGTTCGTTTTGATCAGCCTGCTGTTCTGGACCTTCCCGTTTACCCTCGGCATCCTGCTGGGCGGGCTCATCAGCATCGTCAATTTCTTCTGGCTGAAGCGGGACCTGCGGGCGGTGTTCAGCAATCTGACCGGCCGGGCAAAATCGGCCATCATGTTCCGTTACTATCTCCGTTTTTTCGTTTCCGCCGTTATCATATTTTTTATCATTTCCCGAACGATCGTCGATGTGATGGGGCTGTTGATCGGCCTATCCATTGTTGTTATAAACATTGTACTGACCCTTTTGATGGGCCTGTCAAAAAAAAACTTAGTTGAGGAGGCAAGGTAAAAGATGAACCCCATTTATTTCCTTCATTTAGAGATTGGCCACACCAACTGGACCCATGTCACCAACGCCTGGGTGGCCATGGCCCTTTTGGCGCTCTTCGGCATTCTGGCGACCCGGGGAATGGCCATCTATCCCAACCGGTTCCAGAACGTGATGGAAGTCATCATTACGAGCTTTTATTCGCTGCTGGTTGACACCATGGGCGAACATGGCAAGAAATTCTTTCCCCTGATTGCCACCCTGGGGCTTTATATTCTCACATCGAACCTGCTCGGCCTGATTCCCGGATTCGAATCCCCCACGGCCAATCTGAATACCACTGTTTCCATGGCCATCTGTGTCTTTGCCCTGACCCATATCGTGGGCGTCAAGCTGCATGGCCTGAAATATTTCAAACAGTTTCTCGGACCCGTCTGGTGGTTGATTCCTCTCATGATGCCCATTGAAATCATCAGCCACCTGTCCCGCCCCCTGTCTTTGTCGGTCCGATTATTCGGAAACATCATGGGGGAAGACATCGTGCTGGCCGTCGTCCTGCTGCTCGTACCATTGCTGCTGCCCATGCCGGTCCTGGTCCTGATGATTTTTACATCGGTCATCCAGACCCTGGTTTTCATGCTGCTGGCCATGATGTATATTGCCGGTGCCATGGAGGAAGGTCACTAAAAATCAGCGTCCCATCTGAAATGCGACGCTAACGGCTGGAGATGAAAAGAGGGGTCAACGCAAGGTACGGGTTGGTCCCTCTTTTTTTTAAGCGGCGGCGAGGCCATCTTCCACCGGTCTCGAAGGGATAGCTCGACATGGCAAAGGCAAAGAACGAGGACATTGAGAAACGATCCTGGAAGCCCGGAAACGTACTGTCACCGGTTCCGGCGGTCTTGGTGAGTTGCGGCGGGACTGAGGGATGGAAGCCGAACCTGATCACGATCGCCTGGGCGGGAAACGTGTGCAGCGAACCGCCCATGCTGTCCATCTCCATCCGGCCGGAGCGGTATTCCTACGAAATCATCCAGGCCACGCAGGAATTTGTGGTGAATGTTCCCTCCCTCAGGCAGGCGAAAGCGTTGGACTGGTGCGGCATGGTTTCCGGGCGCAACGTGGACAAGTTTGCCGGTACGGGGCTGACGCCGGCCTTGGCCTTAAAAGTGCGTTGTCCCATCATTTTGGAATGTTCGCTCAACATTGAATGCCGGGTAAA
>JAPLJM010000290.1 GCA_026388595.1 Deltaproteobacteria bacterium | reverse complement strand
GGCAGAATCAGCAAAGGAGACATTCGCCATGAAGTCTGCCGGGCGTGTGGTAAAGAAAATCTGTTATGCCGTCGTCGGTCTTGCTTGTCTATTTCATGCGGGGTGGGCGCTTGCGGGGCCCAATATTCAGGAGGGTCTCTGGGAAATAACCATCAAAATGACAATGGCCGGCAAGCCGGATCATGCGATCCCGCCGACAACGCAGACGCAGTGCCTGACAGACAAGAATAAGCTTCCCCAGCTCCTTCAACAGGACCAGACCTGTCAGATAACAGATGAAAAAACGGAAGAGAATGAGGCATCCTGGAAGATGAAATGCCAGAGCCAGGGGAGCCTGATCAGTGGAACTGGTAAACTCAACTATAAAGGCGACCGGTTTGACGGCGTTATTCAAATACGAATGCAACCGGCAGGGGCGGAACCGATGAAGGTAACGCAGCATATCCTGGGAAGGTTCATGGGTAAATGTCCTTAAATGATGAAAATTATTGACTCCCACATGCATTGCGGCGTTCAGAATGTCAGCCTTCCCTTTGGGGAAATCCAGGGCTATCTCCGGGAGGGCGGTATCGAAGGCGTCTGTCTGTTTGCGCCGGTGGAAGACATCTATGATCGTTATGATGATCAATTTCAAGACAGACTTGTCTGGATAAACTGCCGGCAGAGGGCCAATCAGTACCTTTTAAATCTCCAGCAGGCGCGAACGGACGTTTTTGCTTATTATTTTGTCTGGAACAATTTTAAAAAAGAGGAGCTGCGAAAGGGATACAAAGGGATAAAATGGCACCGGCATGAAGACGAACCGGTCTACTATTATGAAGACCCCTTGTGCGAAACCTTTCTGCAAGAGGTTTATGACCTCGGGCTGCCCATTCTTCTGGAGGAATCTTTCGAGAATACACTGTATCTGATCGAGCGCATCAAGGGGAGAACGCCGGTGATCATCCCTCATTTGGGGATGTTGAATGGCGGGTTTTATGCGCTGTTCCATTCCGGCGTCTGGGATGATGAAACCATCTATGCCGATACGGCGCTGGCCGCAAGCGGTGAAATGGCCCAATTTCTGGAAAAGTATGGCAGCGGGCGGCTGCTCTTCGGGAGCGATTTCCCCTTCGGGTCGCCTTATCAGGAGCTGCAAAAACTCACCCGTCTTTCACTGGGCCCGGAAGATTTCGAAAATGTGGCTTCGCGGAATTTTTTGAGGTTGATCAAGGTCATCCCCCAACCGGGCCGTTGAGCCGCTATCCGCACAAACTGAAACCCACGTGACTCCAATTTTGATACAGGGTGCTTCATTTTTTCTTGACAATAGAACAAACGTTCTATATCATGCAAGTCATGGAAGAGAAACGAACCATCCAGAGCGTCGCCAGGCTGATCGGCCATTTTTCCCGGGAAAGCCGGCGCATGCCCACCTATCAGGAAATGCTGGATCTGCTTGGAGTCAAATCAAAGAGCGTCGTTCACTTCTGGATCAACAAGATATGCCTTGGCAGCGTTATCCTTTCCGCTCTTTACTTTGCACCCGTTCTTGTATCATCCTTCATGAAATGAAAACCTCAATCTCCTCTTAGTTCCCTTTCTCGAGCTTCAAAAGATTTTTGTAGCAATCCTCCCGGGCGTAAGGGGTTTTGTGGTTGGGATTCGTATAGCACTCCACGGCACCCTTATTGCTGCTCCAGTCTTGATAGCATTTCAGGTGTTCTTCCTGGGAGCATTCCGGCACGATCGTGCAACCACAATCCTCCGGCGTGGGGGCGCATTTCTTGTTCAAGAAAGCCATCATCGTTTCATCATGCTGGGGGCAGATGAAATAGGGAGAAGACGTGCAGGGGCCTACGGTGATTCCCGGCCCAAATGTCAAATCCTTGCGGGAGAAACAGTCCGACGCCATTCTGCGCTCCCTGCAGGCTGCCGGTTCCTTGTCACCGGAAAGACCGAATTTGGATTTGCCAAACTTGCTACAGTCCAGCATCCTCGAATTGCCTATCCGGATCTCGCAATCCGATGATGAACCTTTTTTACAACAAACACTGGCCTTTTCGAAGAGGCGGCAGCCGCATTTCTGCAGTTCCGTCACGTCATAATCCCAGCAGGAACCGATGGGAGAGAGGTAATGTTGGTTATGGAGCTGATTGGTCGTTCGTTGGCCACCTCTCGGTTTCAAATCCAGGACCTTGTTCTTGTACTGGCCTTCCCACATCTTGGTGACCTGGCTCTTGGAGGGCTCCGAATGGGCTGTTCCGGAAAGGAAGAGGACAACAAGAGGGAGCATCCACCAACTGATTAATCCGCTTTTAACAGCTATCCTGATCTTCATAAAAAACCTCCTGGTTTTTAGAACTGAGAAACCTTGCTGATGATCTCCTTCATGATCTCTGTCGTGCCACCGCCGATGCTGAGGATACGGGAATCGCGGTAAAGCCGCTCCACCACGTATTCGCGGGCGTAGCCATACCCGCCGTGGATCTGGACGGCGTCGTAGACTACCTTGTCGCAGACCTCGCAGGCGAAGTTTTTAGCCATCGAAACATCACGGATTGCGTCGAGACCGGCCTCCATTTTTGCGGCCACACGGTAGTTGAATTGTTTGGAGGCCTCGATTTTTGTGGCCATGTCCACCAGTTTGTGGCGGGTGACCTGGAAGCCGCTCAGGGTCCGTCCGAAGGCTTCACGGGTTTTTGCGTATTTAATGGACTCTTCCAGGGCCAGCTCGGCCACGGCATGGGCCATCACGGCCAACGCCAGGCGCTCGTTCTGGAAATTGATCATAATGCCCGCAAACCCCTGTCCCTCGCCGCCCAGAATGTTCGCGGCGGGAACGCGGCAGTCGACAAAACTCAGCTCGGCCGTATCGGAGGCGTTCCAGCCCATCTTCCGGATCTTTTTGGCGACGGAAAATCCCGGCGTGGCCGAATCGATCATCAGCAGGCTCACGCCCTTGTAACCGG
>JAPLJM010000190.1 GCA_026388595.1 Deltaproteobacteria bacterium | reverse complement strand
TTCTCGGCGTTCCGGCGGGCCATCTCCAGGAGATCCTTTCCCTGCCCGCGCCGGGCGCTCCCGAGGGCGACCCTTCTCCCCTTCTTGTCGGTGAGCCACTCGGCGATGACCGACTGGTCATCCAGCCGTTCGGGAATGAGGACCGCCTCCGGCACGTCCACCGCAATGTCGTAATATTGTTTGATGAGGGAGGAGAGAAGCGCCTGTGTCTCGCCGCCGATTTTCAGCAGGGGAAAATCCTTCTGTCCCAGAATCTTCCCCTGCCGGACAAAAAGGGCGCAAACCTGTGTCAGGTCGCCTTCACGGTAGAAGCCGAAGACATCCTGGTTTCTCTCACTCAAAGAAACCATGCACTGTTTCTCCAGGGTCTCGGCGATGGCGGCCATGCGATCTCTGAGGACTGCCGCCGCCTCAAACTGCAACTGTTCCGCCGCCTCTGACATCCGCGCCTGCAGATCGGCAACCAAGGCATTCTCCCGCCCCTCCAGAAAGGCCACGGCATCCCGGACCAGCTCCCCGTAAGCCGCTGTTTCCACCCTGTCCACACAGGGGGCCAGACAACGCCGGATCTGATACTCCAGACAGGGCCTCCGGCGGGCCTTCATCTCCTGATCCCGGCAAGTGCGGAGCGGAAAGAGGGGCTGAAGAAACCGCAGGGTTTCCCTGGCGGCGGCGCTGGAGGGATAGGGGCCGAAATAGGTCGCCCCGTCTTTTCGGGGACGGCGGACCAGCTCAAACCGGGGGAAGGGCTTCTCCCGGTCGATCCGGATATGGAAATAGGCCTTGTCATCCCGGAAATCCACATTGTAGCGCGGCCGGTGTTCCTTGATCAGGGTGTTCTCCAGGATCAGGGCCTCCTTTTCCGTCGCCGTGACGATAAAAGCGATCTCCTGAACGCGGGAAACGAGAAAGGGAACCATGAAACGCCCGTCCGTCCTGCCAAAGTAGGCACGCACGCGGGCGCGCAGGTTCTTGGCCTTGCCCACGTAGAGAACTTTGTCATCGCCGTCCTTCATGAGGTAGACCCCGGTTGCCCGGGGGGCGTTCCGGATGCTGCTTTCCAGGCGCTTGTTCATTCCAATGTGCCTCCGAATTCCAGCATCAGGGCGGTCAGTTCCTTGATCTGATCCCGCAATGCCGCCGCTTTTTCGAAGTCAAGATCGCCCGCGGCTGCTTTCATCTCTTTTTTCAGCCCTGCGATCATCACCGGCAGCTCCTCTTCCGAGGCGTAATCTGTTTTCGCTTCCGAAATCAGCGGCACGCTCACATAATCAGCCTCGTAAATCGAGCCCAGAATATTGTGAATGGCTTTTTTGATCGACTCCGGGGTGATCCCGCTTTCCCGGTTGTACCGATCCTGAATCGCGCGGCGGCGGCCGGTCTCGTCCAGGCAGGCCTGGATCGACCGGGTAATGGTATCGGCGTACATGATGACCTGCCCGGCAACATGCCGGGCCGCACGGCCGCTGGTCTGGATCAGCGAGCGTTCAGACCGCAAAAAACCTTCCTTGTCGGCGTCCAGGATGGCAACCAGGGATACCTCCGGGATATCAAGCCCTTCCCGCAGGAGGTTCACCCCCACAAGCACATCGAAGACCCCCAGCCGTAAATCCCGGATAATGCCGACCCGATCCAGGGTATGCACGTCGGAATGGAGATAGCGCACCTTCACCCCCAGGTCCTCATAGTAGGTTGTCAGGTTTTCCGCCATCCGTTTCGTCAGGGTCGTCACCAGCACCCGCTCTTTTTTTTCTGCGCGGTCGCGAATTTCCCCCAGGAGATCATCCACCTGGCCCTGCACCGGCCTCACAATAATCTCCGGGTCCATCAGGCCGGTGGGACGAATGAGCTGCTCCACCACCCGCCCCCGGGCCTGGGTCAACTCATACTGGGCCGGCGTGGCGGAGATATAAATCCGGGGCTGGGGGAACTGCTCAAATTCATCAAAGCGCAAGGGACGGTTGTCCAGGGCCGACGGCATCCGGAAGCCATAATTTACAAGAGTTTCCTTCCGGGACCGATCCCCCCGGTACATCCCGATGAGCTGGGGGATCATGGCATGGCTTTCATCAATGACGATCAGGGCATTCTCCGGCAGGTATTCCAGCAAGGTGGGCGGCGGTTCTCCGGGCTTTCGTCCCGTCAGGTGCCGGGAATAATTTTCAACGCCCTGACAGTAGCCCATCTCTTCCATCATTTCGATATCAAATCTTGTCCGCTGCTCCAGCCGCTGCACCTCCAGTAATTTATTCTGCGCCCGCAGCTCGCGGAGCCGCTCCCCCAGCTCCACCCAGATATCGGCAATGGCCCGTTTCAGGTTATCTCGGGTGGTCACATAGTGGCTGCCGGGATAAACGGCGATCCTCGGCACGGCCTGGAGCTTCTTCCCTCGCAGGGGGTCCACCATGGTAATGGATTCTATCTGATCGCCGAAGAATTCCAGGCGGATGGCCCTTTCCTCTTCGTAGGGGGGAAAGACTTCCACCACATCCCCCCGGACCCGAAACGTCCCGCGGTGAAAATCAATATCGTTGCGCTCATATTGGATCTCCACAAGCCGCCTCAGCAGCTCGTCGCGCGGGATGTCCATGCCTGTATGGAGCAAGAGCAGCATCCCCTGGTAGGCTTCGGGTGAACCAAGACCATAGATGCAGGAAACACTGGCCACGATGATGACATCGGGCCGCTCCAGCAACGAGTGCGTTGCCGCATGGCGCAACTTGTCGATTTCATCGTTAATGGCCGAATCCTTTTCAATATAGGTATCCGTGCTGGGGATATAGGCCTCCGGCTGATAATAGTCATAGTAGCTCACAAAATATTCAACGGCATTCTCCGGAAAAAGGGTTTTGAATTCGCCGTAGAGCTGGGCCGCTAGGGTCTTGTTATGGGCAATGACCAGGGCGGGACGCTGGACGGCCTGAATCACGTTGGCAATGGTGAAGGTCTTGCCGGAACCGGTCACACCCAACAGGACTTGATGGTGATCGCCCCGCCTCAGACCGGCCACGAGTTGTTCGATGGCCAGGGGCTGGTCGCCCTTGGGCTCAAATTCGGTAACCATTTTAAATTGATTCATGAAACAAACCTAACCCGATTCTTTCCCTTCGTGCAACAGAAAAATCAAGCCGATCTGCGATGATTCCCTTGACGACCAATCTCATTGAAGATGCGGAGCCTCTAAGGCTGCGCCTTAAAGCTGAAGGCGATCTGGAACGGGATTCCGATCTGATGATCGATCAGATCCGGCCATTGATAACCGGAGGCTGCTGAAATGTCCCCTGCTCCAGGTGGATGAAGAGTTTCTGAAAAGGATTTATAGTGCCATAGGGGAAGTTATGGGCATCGTTTGACGCTTTCAACTGTTGATGTTGTCGCCATTAAAGATATACTTCGGGACACTGCTGTCCCAAGGTTGATTTTTGATGATACCGTAACTTCATAAAATGAATTTGTTTATAGCGTAAAATGTCATTTATCGATTTGAAAATTATTTTCCGGATGTGCCAGGCTCCTGCATCAACGAAAAAGGAGATGGTGCATGAATTCCGGAAAAACGATCTTTGCCCAATTGATGGACTTTGTCTCCGCATACGAATTCCGAAAATGCGTCGATCGGCACAACGGCAATCGCAAGGTGATCAGTTTCTCTTGTTGGGACCAGTACCTTTGCATGGTCTTCGCCCAGCTTACTTACCGGGAAAGCCTGCGAGATATCCAGGCCTGTCTGCGGGCAACCCAGTCCAGACTTTATCACCTGGGCATCCGGGGGAAGGTCTCTCGCAATACCCTTGCCCACGCCAATCAGAACAGGGATTGGCGGATTTATGCCGATTTCGCTCAAATCCTCATCGCAAAAGCCAGAAAGCTTTACGCCGAAGATTACTTCGGCATCGAACTGGAACAAGCCGTCTATGCCCTGGATTCGATCACCATCGATCTCTGTCTGGCGCTTTTCCCCTGGGCCGAATTCCGAAAACGCAAGGGTGCGGTCAAACTCCATGCCCTTCTGGATCTGCATGGAAACATTCCTTCTGTGGTGATAATCACCACGGGGAAGGTTCACGATGTCAATATCCTCGACCAATTGATCATCGAGATGGGAGCCATCTACATTATGGATCGCGGCTATCTGGATTTTGCACGCCTCTACAAAATCCACCAGGCGTCGGCATTCTTTGTCACCCGGACAAAAACCAACTTCAGCCGAAATCGCCTCTACTCCCAACCCGTCGACAAATCCACCGGCCTTCAGTGCGATCAGATTGTCGTCCTCAAGGGGCATTACGCGAAAAAGGATTACCCGGAAAAACTTCGGCGCATCCGATACTTCGATTCAAAGAACAACAAAACACTCGTGTTTCTTACCAAAAACTTTGTGCTGCCGGCCATAACGATTGCCGATCTTTATCGCTGCCGCTGGCAGGTGGAGCTGTTCTTCAAGT
>JAPLJM010000107.1 GCA_026388595.1 Deltaproteobacteria bacterium | reverse complement strand
CTTGAAACTTATCACTGGATCATCTTTACCAGTGCCAACGGCGTCCATTTTTTCTTCAGGCGCCTGAAGGAAACGGGCCGCGATATCAGAGATCTGAAAGGAATCCGGGTCTGTACGATCGGGCCGGCAACAGCAGTCACGCTTGAAGCGATGGGTATCCGGGTGGACCTGGTCCCGGACGCCTTCATTTCCGAGGGTGTCGTCAAAGCCTTTGAAAAGATTGAGGTTAAAGGCCGGAAGATCCTGCTGCCCCGCGCTGAAGCGGCCAGGGATGTCATCCCCGAAGGGCTTTCCAATCTGGGCGCCGCCGTGGACGTCGTCACGGTTTACCGCACCATCGCTTCAGAACACAAAAAAGAGGAACTGGAACCGCTCATGGAAGCGGGAAAAGTAGACGTCATTACCTTTACAAGCCCCTCCACGGTGACTAACTTTATGGCCATCATGGGAGAAGGTTTCAATCTGCCGCCGCAAATCAGGATCGCCTGCATCGGCCCCGTCACCGCCGCTGCCGTTAAAAAAGCCGGATTGCCCGTCCATATCATGCGGGATGAATTTACCATCCCCGGTTTGATTGAGGCCATGATCGAATATTTTAAAGGAAAATCAACGTGATCGGTATTTCAAAACTCTACTGCGGCGCCGTGGAGCCCGGTGATGTGCTCCGTTACAACCGGGACTCCAGACATTTGCCGTCCCATCTCCTCCAGTTTTCCAGAGACAAGAAACCCGTCGTTGTCTGGAACATGACCCGGCGGTGCAACCTGAAGTGCATCCACTGCTATTCCAGCTCGCAGAACATCGTTTACAGCAATGAACTGACCACCGAAGAAGCTAAAACGATGATCCGGGATCTGGCGGCCTACGGATCGCCGGTGATCCTCTTTTCCGGCGGGGAGCCCCTGATGCGCAAGGATCTGCCGATCCTGGCCCGCTATGCCGTCGATCAGGGCATGCGGGCCGTCATCTCCACCAACGGCACCCTCATTAGCGATGAAAAGGCGCTTGTTTTCAAGGAAATCGGCCTGTCCTATGTGGGCGTCAGCCTGGACGGCATGAAAGCCACACACGACCGTTTCCGCGGCGTCAACGGCGCCTTTGAAGCTGCAATGAAGGGTATCCGGACATGCCGGGATGCGGGCATCAAGGTGGGCGTGCGCTTTACCATCAACCGGCACAATGTGGCGGACGTGCCGGCGATTTTCGATCTGCTGGAAGAGGAGAACATCCCCCGCTGCTGCTTCTATCATCTCGTCTATTCCGGCCGCGGATCAAAGCTGATTGAAGAAGATCTTTCCCATGAAGAAACGCGGGTGCTCCTGGACCTCATCATGGACCGGACCCGGGACCTCTTCGACTGGGGAATGGGAAAGGAAATCCTGACTGTGGACAACCATGCCGACGGCCCCTACATCTACCAGCGACTGCTGAGAGAAAATCCTGTGCGCGCCGCTGAGGTCCTGGAACTGCTGCAGATGAACGAGGGAAACAGTTCGGGCAACGGCATCGCCTGCATCAGTTGGGACGGTGAAGTCCATCCTGATCAGTTCTGGCGGGGCGTCTCCTTCGGCAATGTTCGGAGGCGCCCATTCAGCGAGATCTGGATGGATACCGGCAACGAGCTGATGGCCAAACTGAAAGACAAAAAACCCCATGTCACCGGCCGCTGCGCCTGCTGCCGCTGGCTGGACGTCTGCGCGGGCAACTTCCGCGCCCGCTC
>JAPLJM010000233.1 GCA_026388595.1 Deltaproteobacteria bacterium | reverse complement strand
AAAACGATTGTCAGACTGGCGCTTGCACCAGTAACGATCATGATGATCCCCCACCACAATACAACGAGATCCCTCCATCTGAATATTCCCGCCATCGGCCTCTTTCTTTCCGCCGTCCTGTGCTGTTGCGGGGCGGTTTATATGGGCCTGGTGACCATTGACCTCATCAAATACCAAGCCATGGAAAAACAGATGCAGGATTACTCGAAAAAAGTTTCTGACTTCAATGCCGCCCTGACTTCTTTAAAAAAGGCGGAAAAAAACCTCTATCAATTGCTCTCTCTGGGGGCCCGGGACAAGATTCTCGATAATGTCGAACCATCGGACATGGGCACGGTGGACATGGGAACCGTCGACATTCAGCAGGTGCAGCAGCAGATTGCCCTGTCGATGCAGACGGTGGACGCCATCAGGGATTATCTGCGCTCCCAGAAAGACATCTATATGGCGACGCCCAAGGGCTTGCCCGTGCCGGGAATCGTCACGTCCCCCTACGGCACCCGTGTCAAC
Source organism: Deltaproteobacteria bacterium (assembly GCA_026388595.1). Taxonomy (GTDB): domain Bacteria; phylum Desulfobacterota; class Syntrophia; order Syntrophales; family Fen-1087; genus JAPLJM01. The sequence continues at coordinate 4,187 of JAPLJM010000233.1, read as the reverse complement.
CCGATCAGCGGCCGTGTGGAGCTGCATCGCGGGGTGGACCTCTCCGTGCCTGCCGGGACCCCGATCCTGGCGACGGCAGACGGCATTGTGAGTTTTTCCGGCTGGAACGGTGGTGGGGGTAATGTGGTCGTGATCGAACATGGCTACGGCTATTCAACTTATTATGCCCATAATCAGATGAATGCCGTCCCCGTCGGTCAACGGGTCAAAAGAGGCGATGTCGTCGGTTATGCCGGCGCGACCGGTCATGCCACGGGTAACCACGTTCATTATGAGATCTGGCAGAGCGGCCGGGTTCTCAATCCCAAGGACTACGTCCAGGGGAGGTCGTGATGTTCAGCAGAAAGGCGGACAGACTGAAACTGGTTCTCGGGGAAAGTTCGAAAATCACCGGCGACGTTGAGGCGCTGGGAACGATTATCGTTGATGGAACGATTATAGGTCACGTCACCGGAGAAAAGGTCATTCTCGGTGAAAAAGCGTACGTTAAAGGCAATATCGTCGCCAAAAATATTATTCTGGGCGGGAAGATCGACGGTGACCTGAACGGGAAAGAACGGGTTGAACTCAGGGCGACCGGTCAGGTTTTCGGTGACATTTTCACGAGCCGGCTGTCCATCATGGAGGGGGCAATCTTTCAGGGAATGTCTCACATGCTTCAGGTGGACGGGATTGAACAGGAAGGGAAAAAACCGGCAGAACAACCCGACGACAGCAGGGTTGTGGAGCTTTTCAACAAGGAAAAGACGGGATAGGCGGCCCTTTTCAGGACCCGCTGAAGGCCCGGTGGTATTTTTCATCCAGCAGCCCGTTGATGCTCGTCATGACCAGCCGGGTTACGCCTTCAAACTGCTCCTTGTACTTCAGTTGCGATTCCTTTGACAGCAGCTTGAAGTTTTCAGAAATCCGGAATGGCTTCAGCTGGTTGTCGATGCACAGGGGCTCTCCGATCCGGTAGATGATCTGCCCGCTTTTGGCGATCGGGCTCGTACCGGGATAAATCTGTTCGGAATTATTGCAGCCCACGGGCACGATTTTGATCCCCGTATGCAGCGCGAGCTGGGCAATGCCGGTTCTCCCCTCCCCCAACTGTGTTGACCTTGTCCCTTCCGGAAAAATGATGATGTTCAGCTTCTTTTCGAAAATGGCATGACGGCTCAAGGCGGCCACCTGTTCCATCGTCGCCTCATAATAATTCCTGATATAATCTACGGAGTTTTCTCCCAGCAGCCGCAGGATCTCCGTTGCCGCTGCGGGGATAGGTTCGCCGTTATCGTATTTCCCGTCAATGACGTCCCGCACCATACGGTATTCGTTTTTGCCGATCCGCTGCCCGGCCTTTTTCTGAAAAAACTCCTCGATCAGATACCCCATGGAGGGAACGGGGATCAGGTTGCACCAGTCCAGGCCTTTCGCCAGGAGGTCATTGCGGTAATATTTGCCTTTGACCCAGACCGTCGTCCAGGGCAGATCCCCCATCCGCCACATCTTATACTGGAAAGGCCAGTAATTGAAACGGTCGGTGTGGTTCATGGCAAAAATCACACTTTCACCACGGGGGATTCGTTCCACATTTTCGATCCGGATATCGACCTTGGATACAAGATTGAAGTTCGGACCTAAAAAAAACGTGCCGATCAGCTTCTGGCCCAGCGGTTCGGAGACCAGCTTGATCTGTTTCAGATATTCAATGTCAACCATTCCTGATCGCTACTCCCTTCCTTCGATAATCCGCGCTACCCGCGCAAGCTCCTCACAGGTGTCCACCTCCACGGAATCATAAGGCGTTTCCACCACTTTGATTTTATATCCATGTTCGATGGCCCGCAACTGCTCCAGGGCCTCCAGCCGCTCCAGCGTCCCCTCGGACAGGCGCGTAAACAGGTCCAGAAAGCCTTTCCGGTAAGCATAAATGCCATGATGCTTATAGTAGCTCACCTTCTGTCCCGGGTCTCTGACGTAGGGAATGGTGGCCCGGGAGAAATAGACGGCGAAGTGATCCTTGTCAAAGACCACCTTGACGGCATTCGGATGGGTGATTTCCTCATCCCGACGGATTTTGTAGATCAGCGTGGACATGGGAATTGCGGGATCATCGAGCAGCGGCTGAACCACCTCATCGATCTGCGAGGGTTCAAAAAGCGGTTGATCTCCCTGAATATTCACGACAATATCGTTATTGTTCAGGTTGAGGCCGGCGACCGCCTCGGCAATCCGGTCTGTTCCCGATTTGCAATCCTGGGAGGTCATGATGGCCTGGCCGCCGAATTTGAGCACGGCCATGAAGATCTCGTCGTGATCGGTGGCCACCGCGGTGTAGGATGGGGTGTTTGCCCGGAGGACCCGCTCGTAGACGTGCTGAATCATGGGCTTGCCGCAGAGGTCCGCCAGGGGCTTCCCGGGAAACCGCGAGGATTCATACCGCGATGGAATAATGCAGGCGACGTTCATAGGTGAGGGTCCGTCTCCTGCATGTGATGGACGACATAATCACGGACGGCGTCTTCCAGGGAGCGGCAGGCAACGGGGCAGCCGGTGGATTTGAGTTTTCCCATTTTTGCTTCGGTGAAATACTGATACTGTGCGTCCAGCCCTGGCGGCATATCGATATATTCAATATTCGGCGGGAGATTCATGGCGGCAAAAACGGCATGGATCAGGTCGTTCCAGCTCCGCGCCCGTCCGGTTCCGAGATTAAAGATCCCGTTGACCTCGATGTGCTCCAGGAGCCACCAAAGTACCTCCACGCAGTCCTTGATGTAAACGAAATCCCGCATCTGCCCGCCGTCCGTGTATTCCTGCCGGCAAGATTTGAAAAGCCGGACCCGGCCGGTTTCCCTGATCTGGCCGTAGGCCTTGTGGACCACGCTGCGCATGTCTCCCTTATGATACTCGTTGGGACCGAAGACGTTGAAGAATTTGATGCCCGCGATCTGCTTTTCCGCCGCCCGCTTCAGGACCCAGAGATCGAAGACCTGCTTGGAATAGCCGTACATGTTGATCGGGCGCAGGGCCGGGATCAGGGCGTCGTCATCGGAAAACCCCCGGGTGCCGTCGCCGTAAGTGGCTGCCGAGCTTGCGTAAATGAAGCGAACCTGGTTTCTGAGGGCCCAGTCGGCGAGCCGGCAGGAATAGAGATAATTGTTCATCCAGAGATAATCGGCATCCCGTTCCGTCGTGGAAGAGCAGGCGCCCATGTGGATGACGGCCCGGGCCTTGAAGGGGACCTGGTCGGCATAAATCATCTGGAGAAAGTCGTCCTTCTTGATATATTCGGTAAATCGCAGGTTCACCAGATTCTTCCATTTGTCCGACGTGCCCAGGTGGTCCACGATGACGATATCGTCGATCCCTTCCTGATTCAGCTTCCAGACAAAGGCGCTGCCGATGAACCCGGCCCCGCCGGTAACCACAATCATGCTGTTTTCTCCTTATGTTTAATCGCCTTGAGAGCGTTGCACAACTTGCGAAAAAGGGTTCGCAAACGGCGAATCAAATGTTTTTCGCCTTTCCAGTGAAGCAGTTAACAGTTTGTTTTACATCAATATTATGCCTGATCATTCTTGAAGCGAAAAAGATTTTTGAGACGTGGCGAAGCCCTTTTTCGCAGGCCTCATATCGCATTTGCCGCCTTTTCAATCGCCGCCTTGATCGCGGCCAGTCTCTCCTCCGGCATTTTCACGGAGATCCCCATGACCAGCGTCCGGCCCAGGATATCCTCGGCCTGGGGGATCAGATCGCGGCCGTACTCGATCTTGCCCCGGTACAGCGGATTGCTGAAGGGAAAGCGCTGGGAATTTGGCGTGGACCAGGCCTGGAAATGTTCCCAGTTGGGGACATAATGCCAGAGATTGTTTTTGAAACAGACCGTATCAAGGCCGTTCTCGCCGAGGGCTTTCTGGAAAGCTGCCGCTGTGGACTGATCGGGCAGGTTGAAGGCCAGAAAGGTCGCCGTATCGCCTTCCGGATCGGGGATCTCCCGAAAGTTTATGCCGTCAACGGCTGCAAGCCAGTTTTTGATCGCCTGCTTGTTCTTCTTCTGCTCGCCGATGAGCCAGTCCAGTTTGCGGAGCTGCGCCAGCCCCAGGGCGCCCTGGAGTTCGTTCATGCGGTAATTGAAGCCGAGAATCGTCCGGCCTTCCATGGCGCGGCTGACCTTGGGATTGTGGTCGTGGCCGTGATCGTGA
>JAPLJM010000188.1 GCA_026388595.1 Deltaproteobacteria bacterium | reverse complement strand
TCGGCAATGGCATCCTCCTGAAAAATGATGTTCAATCCCTCCGTCGCCAGCATCTCCACATACTGTTTGATCAACGCATTATGAGGCTCCGTCAGGATCCGGATAAATTCCTCTTTTCCAAGCGAATCCAGCTCGACCCGGATGGGAAACCGTCCCTGAAGCTCCGGGATCAGGTCGGAGGGTTTCGAAGCGCTGAAAGCCCCTGCCGCGATAAAGAGGATATGATCCGACTTGACCATGCCGTACCGGGTATTGACATTCGACCCTTCCACGATCGGCAGGAGGTCCCGCTGGACTCCCTCCCGGGAAACATCCGGGCCGTGCGCGCCGTCGCTGCCGACGATCTTGTCGATCTCATCCAGAAATATAATACCGGACTCCTCCACCCGTTCCAGGGCGGTTCTCGTCACCTTGTCCATATCGACAAGCCGCTGGGCTTCTTCCTGCGTCAGAAGATCGATCGCCTCCGGCACTTTCACCTTCCGGACCTTCTTCTTCTGCGGAAAGATATTCCCAAACATTTCCTTGATATTCAGGCCCATGTCCTCCACCCCGGTAGAGGAAAAGACTTCAATCATAGGTCCGGGACGGACGTCCTGTATTTCAATCTCTACGGAGCGGGCATCCAATTTCCCCTCGTGGAGGAGGCGGCGGATCTTTTCGCGGGTTGTATCCACCGGAAGCGGCAGATCCATCTGCTCCACTTCCGACGGCCTGTCCTCGAGCATATCCTCCACCTTTTTTTCCACCGGCTTGGGCGGCAGCAGGATGTCCAAAAGCCGCTCTTCAGCCAGTTCGGCCGCACGCGCCTTGACATGCTCCTGTTCCTCGGATTTGATGAGATTCACCGACAGCTCCACCAGATCCCGCACCATGGACTCCACGTCCCGGCCCACATAACCCACTTCTGTGAATTTTGAGGCTTCCACCTTCAGAAAAGGGGAATTATCCAACTTTGCCAGACGCCGTGCAATCTCCGTTTTTCCAACCCCCGTGGGGCCGATCATGATAATATTCTTTGGAGAAATTTCTTCTGCCAGTTCTTTGGCCACATTCTGGCGACGCCAGCGGTTCCTGAGGGCAATGGCAACCGCCCGTTTGGCGTCCCCCTGCCCGATGATATATTGATCCAGGCGTTCCACAATTTGCCTGGGTGTTAATTGATTAGACGACATTAAACTTTTTCTCCTTGTCCATTCCGCCCCCCGAAATCGGCGGTTTCCATCTCCTCAATGGTGATATGGTCATTGGTATAAATACAGATCTCTGAGGCAATCTTCACCGATTCCCTGGCGATCTCCGTTGCCGATAAATCGGAGTGCCTGACCAGGGCGCGGGCTGCTGCCAGGGCATAGGGCGCCCCTGATCCAATGGCCATGACATCATCGTCAGATTCGATGACATCGCCATTGCCGGAAATCATCAAAAAGTATTCTTTGCTGACGGCAATCATCAACGCCTCCAAGTGCCTCAAAACCCGGTCCGTCCGCCAGTCCTTGGTCAATTCCACGGCTGCACGCAGCAGATTGCCGTTATACTGTTCCAGTTTTTGATCGAAACGATCAAAGAGAGTAAAGGCATCGGCCGTTGTGCCGGCAAAGCCGACAATGACCTGATCATGATACAGCCGGCGCACCTTTCTGGCCCCATGCTTCATAACGGTCACATCGAAGGTGACCTGGCCATCGCCGGCAACGGTTACAACGCCTTTATGTTTAACGGCAAGGATTGTCGTTCCTCTAATTTTCATGCGCTCTCTGGCCCTCCTCTGGCCTTTGGGTGAGCTTTATCGTACACCTCCATCAGCCGACTCACACTGACGGACGTATATTTTTGTGTCGTGGACAGACTCTCATGCCCCAGCAATTCCTGGATGGACCGGAGATCGGCGCCGGCGTCCATCAGGTGCGTTGCAAAGCTGTGCCGCAGGGCGTGGGGACTGACTTTCCTGCTGATCCCGCTCATCAGGACCGCTTTATCAAGGATACGCTGCACACTCCTCTGGACCAGGCGCTTCCCCCTGTTGCCCAAAAAGACAGGGCTATCACGGCGATCCGCTTCCGACAGAACAAGCGCCTCCCTCTTGTCCAGGTAGGCCTTCAGCGCTATGAGCGCCTGCCGGCCCACCGGAACGATCCGATCCTTCCGGCCCTTGCCATGTACTTTGACTAATTCCTGCGCCGCATCAATGTCACTCAGGTTCAATCCCGTCAGTTCGCTGAGCCGGATGCCGGTGGAATAAAAGAGCTCCAGCATCGCCATGTCTCTTAATCCCCTGATATCAGATGGATGGGACATATTAAGCAACGTGTTCATGTCATCTACGGACAGAAAAGTGGGCATATATTTTTCTGTTTTGGGCGTCTGCACCAACTCTGCGGGATTGACCTCAACGCGGCCTTCCCGCAACAGATAATTAAAAAACGATCTCAATGCCGCTACCTTCCGGCCGATGGTTGTCTTCTTCACCTTCTTCCGGTAAAGGGCGCCGAGAAAAGACCGGATCACCAGATAATCCACCTGGGACAGTCCTTCTCCGCCATGCTGAATCAGCGACGGGTGGTGCTCCTCTAGAAACTCCCTGAACTGTTTCAGATCAATTAGATAATTTTTCCGTGTATGCGGCGAAAGATCGCGCTCCGTGGCCATGTACATTTCAAAATCCCGGATGGCATTTTTCATATTTGTCTCGTTAACAAAGCGTTTTTTAAAGTCAATGAAGTAGAATAGCCACGAAAGCATTAAATATCAAGACTTTTTTAATCTCTCGTGGCAATATCGACAACAGCCTGTCCGTCTACATTTTATATTTTCCAAATTCTTCCGGAGACAGGTTTTCGAGGAATTCCATCAATTTATCTTCTTTGAGCTTATCCAGGTCCGCGGCTTTCGCACCAAAATCAATCGTGCGCGACTTTTCGAGGACTTTATCATCAACAAAGATCTGTGCGTTTGCTCTTAAAGCCAACGCAATGCCGTCGCTGGGACGGGCATCCACAACGAAACGCTGACCATTCCTGATGAGATGAATGCTGGCGAAAAATGTATTGTTCCGAAGGTCACAGATCTCGACGCTGGTCACTTCCACATCCAGAATCTTGAGGATGTCATTCATCAGATCATGGGTCATCGGTCTGGAAAAACTGATCTTCTCCATTTCCGTTGCAATGGCGCTGGCCTCGAACAATCCAATCCAAATCGGAATGGCCTTCTTTTCCTCGAGATCCTTCAGAATGACAATCGGCGTATTGGTAATCGGATCAATGGTTAATCCGCTCACTTTCATCGCGATGAGCATAGGTCTCCGACTCCTTTGACCATCTCTCCCCTGAGGGAATGAAGATAGGCCTTTTTAATCATGACAGAAACTGTCTTGCGGGAAAGTTCATGCGCTCCCCGGAAATTTACGATCTTGTTGGATCTTGTCCGGCCTGTCATGTCATTTTCGGAATTCTTGCTTTTCCCCTCCACCAGAACTTCCGCAACACGCCCCTCCAGAATTCGATTCCGCGCCTGGGTGTGTTTTTCCTGAAGCGCCTGCAACTGTTGCAGCCGCTGTCCTTTTACCTTTTCCGGAACCTGCCGGTCGAACCCGACCGCCGCCGTTCCCTCGCGCTCTGAATACTTGAAGGAAAAGAGATTGTCAAATTGTACCGCCTCCATGAGCGCCAGGGTTGCCTGAAAATCAATTTCGGTCTCTCCTGGGAACCCCACGATGATATCGGACGTAATGCTGATGTCCGGACGATAATGCCGCAGCCCTTCCACCTTCTTCAGGTATTGGGCACAGGTATAACCCCGGTTCATCCTTCTGAGAACATCATCCGATCCGGATTGTACCGGCAGGTGGATGTGCTCGCAGAGGGTATCCACCTCGGCGAAGCAGCGCATCAGATCTTCCGACAAATCTCTGGGATGCGAGGTGGTAAAGCGAATTCGTTCAATCCCTTCGACCCTGCCGATGGCTTGGAGTAAATGCGGAAACCCGAAATTACCATCAATTGCTTTTCCATAGGAATTGACATTCTGTCCCAACAGGACGATTTCCACGATGCCATGACCGGCCAGTTTTTTTACCTCACCGAGGATATCCTGAACGGGACGGCTTTCCTCCGGACCGCGCAGATAAGGCACGACACAATAGGAACAAAAATTATTACAGCCCTGCATAATTGTCACATAAGCGCTGCCGGCGCCTTCCTCCGGCACGGCCATGATATCCAGGGACTTCACCGATGGGTTAAAACCGGTTTCCACGACGGGGGATCTGTTTTTTTCAACCTCCCGGATGAATTCAGGCAGCCGGTGAATGTTATGGGTCCCGAAAACAACATCCAGATAGGGCGCCCGGATAAAGATCTTCGGACCCCATTGCTGCGCCAGACATCCGCCCATGGCCAGAATCAGCTTGGGGTTCCGCTCTTTCAGCATCCGAAATCTCCCCAGTTGGCTGTAGACCTTCTGAGCGGCCTTTTCCCGGATGCTGCAGGTATTGATGAGGATCAGGTCTGCATTTTCGGCGTCATTCGTTGTTTCATAGCCTTCACCCGTCAGAAGTGTCCTGATTTTGTCAGAATCGCTGACATTCATTTGACAGCCAAAGGTTTGAATATAAAGATACTTCCGATCTGATCGCTTTTCTTTATGAACATTGTGGAACATAATGGGAACAACTATTATAAGGTAAATGGATAGTCAACAAATTTTTATGAAAATCTTGTTATCATTCGGAATAAAGAAAGCCCTTCCCTGCGGCCATTCATCGGGTCAAAGTTGATCAACCCGTAAAAAGTCACAAAACTCTTGAAATTGGGACGGCGACCCAAAAAGTTCCGCAGGCAAGGCGCGCAAATCCTGAGGAATGAGGCGTACATGGGCGTACGCCGCAATGACGAGGGATGCTGCGCAACGCAGCATCCGGACTTTTTAGGTCGCCGTCAAAGTTCAGAGAGCCGCTTAACGGACTGTGCATACTGCGCGACAATCTCGCGGACGACATCGCCGGCGGGTTTGATCGTCTTCAATGCCCCCACGGCCTGGCCGATCTGGATTTCGCCGTGTTTCAGATCACCGTCAAACATGCCGAGTTGGGTGCGTTTCTCACCGATCAGATTGATCAGCACTTCTTCCGATGCCCCTCTGGCTTCCGCCGCGAGAATCGTTTTGGCCCACTCGTTGACGATCACCCTCGCCGGGATGAGCCTGCGCAGAATGAGAAAGGTGTCCGTCGGCGAGGCTTCCATCATGGCCTGCTTGAAGTTTTCATGGGCGCTGGACTCCAGCGTGGCCGCAAAGCGCGTACCGATCTGGACCCCGTCCGCACCCATCGCCATTGCCGCCGCCATCCCGCGGCCATCGTAGATGCCGCCGGCCGCAATCACAGGAATCTTCACTGCATCGACAGCCTGGGGGACCAGCACCATCGTCGTCAGTTCATCCCGGCCGTTATGACCGCCGGCCTCAAACCCTTCCACCACCACTGCGTCAACGCCCGCCTCCTCACATTTTACAGCCAAGGTCGGTGTGGCGGTGACATGGGCGACGGTCATGCCGGCATCCTTGAAGCGCCTGGTATATTTCTTCGGGCTTCCGCCGGAAGTAAAAATAATCTTGACGCCCTCCTCCAGGATGATCTCCGCCATCTCATCGGCGAATTTGAAGAAAATGGGCAGATTGACGCCCCAGGACCGTTCGGGACAAGCCGCCTTGGCCTTCCGGACATGCTCGCGCAACAATTCAGGCGTCATGGACCCGGCGCCGATCAGCCCCAGCACGCCCGCCTTTGCCACTGCCACAGCTAACTTCCAGCCGCTCACCCAGATCATCCCCGCCTGGATGATGGGGTAATCGATATGAAATATCTTCGTGATTCTCGTTTCCATTTTTTCCTCCCCTGCCGTTTTGACCTGATCACACTGTCCACGAGGTATTTGGCGACAATCTGTGAGTATGTCGTTCTATAATATACCTATTTTTAATTTCCGTCATCACGTTTTCTAATGATCCTTTCCATCACCGTCACTCAAGGAGGTGATGAGGGCCATGGAAAGATAAAAACCTGTTGACAATGACAGGTCCTGTCCATAATATAGCGAACAAATCAGAAACCAAGGAGGAGAATATGTTTTCAAGAGGGTGGATTAAATTCGGGTTGATGATATTCAGCCTGTTCTTTTTTCTGACGTTCGTGCTGGAGCTTGATGCCTACGCCCGGGCGGGCGGCGGGCGGTCTTCAGGAAGTAGCGGATCAAGATCTTATTCTTCACCCCGGTCTCCGTCAGCCACACCGTCCAGCCCATCCCGGCAAGTGGGTCCGGCACCTTCCGCACCACTGGCTTCGCCGCAGAGCGGCGGATTCCTGCGAAGCATGGCGGGTGGTCTGGTCGGCGGCATGATCGGCGGGATGCTGTTCCGAAGCATGGGGTTCGGCGGCGGTGGCGGCATAGGCGGCGGCGGGATCGGCCTGTTCGAAATCATTCTGATCGGCGCGATTCTTTATGGCATCTGGTGGTATATCAAAAAGAAGCGACGGGAAGCCGAAGCGCCGGCAGGCCCTGCCTATTATCGCGAAGCATCCGTACCGGAGCTCCAGCAGCCCGCTTATGCGCCCTCTTATGGACAGCAGGCGGCGGCATCGGACATTGACGCCGGTCTCGGCTATATCCGACAGATGGACCCTGCTTTTGACGAACAGAAATTCAAGGATCAGTGTCTGGATAATTTCTTCAAGGTTCAGGGAGCTTGGGCAAATCGCGACATGTCACCAATCCGAAGCATGCTCACCGATGAGATGTATCGCATCCTTCAGGGCGACGCCGATGAACTGAAACAGAAAAAGCGGATCAACCGTCTTGAGAACATCGCCGTGCGGACGGTGGAGTCCGCTGAAGTCTGGCAGGAATCGGGCAAGGATTTTATCACAGCGCGGTTTTACGCTAACCTGCTGGACTATACCACAGACGAAATGACCGGCGAGGTGGTTTCCGGGAGCAAAACTGAACCTGTTAAATTCGAAGAATTCTGGACATTTACGCGTCCTGTCGGAAACAACCCCTGGCAGCTTTCAGCCATAAATCAGGTGTCATAATTTCTTGTTATACCCTCCCCCAGGGGGAGGGTATAAGGGAAACCGCCATGCGCATCTCCTTAAAAATCGCCTTTTTTCTTGCCGCCGTGATTGTCATTGCCCTCATCTGGATCTACACGCCCATGGAGAAACCGCCGGCAGAAGTCTGGTCGCAGGGATTCAAGCTGCGGCTGAGCGGTTTTTCGCTCATCGGTTTGTTCTTTTTCTACATATTTTTCGACCGGGTTGTCTTTGTCAAGAAAAGCAAAAAAAGAAATAAATAGGTGAGTCTTGCATAACCGGAGAAAAATGGTTGGTGAGCGGCGAATCAAATGTTTTTCGCATTTCCAGTACTGAAGGTAACAGCTTGTTTTTAATCATCATGCAACATGAACATCTCTGAAGCGAAAAAGTTTTTTTCAGCAGCAGCGAACCATTTTTCAAAGGTCTCAATAAAATAAACGAGCAAAGCGCCCCATTTATCTGAGTGGCAGGCGGACCTTGGCAAGGTCATCCGGGCTTGATTCCCGGATCATGCCAAGCTTCTCGCATAATTTTACCATTTTGCGGTTGCCCGGCTGGATATAGCCGTAGAATTCCTCCAGCCCCTTTTCGTCAGCAATCCCGATCAGGATGTCCACCAGCTTGTGGGCCAGCCCTTTGCCCTGAAAGTCGTCATGCACGATGACGGAAAATTCACATTTCTTCAGATCCGCCTCGATGTTGAAACTCCCGATCCCCGCCAGCCGCCGGCCGCCGTTCTCACGGACTTCTGCGACAATGGCCATTTCCCGGTCATAGTCGATATTGCAGAACCGTACGTGCATGTCGTGGGTGATATTGCGGATGGTGTGATAGAAGCGCTCCCGGAGCGTCTCTTCGGATAAACTGGTGAACATCTGGTGTTCCAGTGGTTCGTCTTCCGGTTTGATCGGCCGGAGCAGGACCTCCATCCCGTCACGTAAATGCCAGCGGGTAACATAGCGCGTCGGATAGGGCGTAATGATCAGATGGGGATAGGTCGCGGGCGCCGTCAGGGTCTGCGGATCCAGGATGATTCTGGCGTCCAGGGCATAGGCCTGCCCCTTGCTGATGGCGACAGGATTGATATCCATGGCCTGAATCTCCGGAAAATCCATAATCAGATTGGAGAAATTGACAATCATCTGTTCCAGCATCCGGAGATCCGCAGGCATTTTCCCCCGATACCCCTGGAGCATCTGGAAGACTTTCGTTTCCTCCATGAGGAGGCGGGCCAGGGTCTGATTCAGGGGCGGCAGGCTGATGGCGAAATCACGGAATATTTCGACCCCGATGCCGCCCATGCCGAAGAGAACCACCGTCCCGAATTGCCGATCTTTTTTGGCTCCCAGGATCAGCTCATAGTCGATCACTTCGATCATCTTTTGAACCGTCACCCCCCGGATGGCAGCGTCCGGTTGCCGGTCTTGAACCCGCCGCATCAGGGCCTCGTAATCCACCCTTAACTCCTCGTCCGAATTGATTCCCATGAAAACGCCGCCCACATCCTGCCGAAAGATGATATCGGGCGAGGCAATCTTGAGGACCACGGGATAACCGATCTCCTGGGCACAGCTTACGGCTTCTTTCAGGTTCTGTGCAGTACAGGTCCGCACCGTGGGAATCCCATAATTACTGAGAAATTTCCGGGCGTCTTCATCGGAGAGCACCAAGCCCCCTTCGCGAGAAACCTTGCGGATTAGCGATTTGAGGTGATTTTTCGGGGGCGCCTCGTCCACAGCAAGCTCTGCGGGCGTCTCGTGCAGCAGCTCCAGGTTCCGCTCATAGTTGTACATGTATACATAGGTCCGGGCGGCTTCTTCGGGTGTTGCATAGGTCGGAATGCCATTCCTGGACAGAATCTCCCGGCCCCGGTCGAAATCCTTTCCGCCCAGCCAGGCTGTGAGCAACGGTTTCGCAGCGTCTTTGGCGATGGCAGAGACGGTTTCAGCGAGTTCATCGGCCTTCACCGCATCCTGCAGGGCGCAGATAACCAGCATTCCGTCCACCCCGGGGTCCCGCAGGCAGATCCGGATGGCCTGTTCATACCTTTCTGCATCGGCGGATCGCAGGAGATCAACGGGGTTGCCGGCGCTCCAGTAGGAGGGCAAAAGATTCCGAAGCGCGCCGATGGATTCCGGGTTTATGTCTGCAAGACGTCCGCCTGAACGGATCAGGCGGTTTGCCGCGAGAGTGCCGGCGCCTGCAGCGTTACTGACGATGGCCAGCCGGGCGCCCTTGGGCAGGATCCTGGAATAGAGCACCCCGGCAACGTTCAGGAGATCCTGAGACTCTCGTACCCGCACGACGCCCATGCGGCGCAGAACAGCATCGAAAACGTCTTCCGGACCCGCTAAAATATCGGTGTGCGATATCTTTCGCAGCCCGTCCACCCCAAGAATGGGGGGCTTCAGTAACACCACCGGCTTGTTCCGGGCAAAACCACGGGCGGCGCTGGTAAACTTCTTTACATCGCCAATGCTATCTTCCATGTAGATCATGATGCTGCGGGTGTGAGGGTCGTTTCCCAGATAATCGATCAGATCTCCGAAATCGATATCGATGGCGGACCCCAAAGACGCGAGCATACTGAACCCGATGCCGGCGTTCACGCCCCAGTCAAAGAGGGCCTTGCCAAAGGCATTGCTCTGGGTCAAGAGGGCAATTCTTCCCGCTTCCGGCGTCCCCTTCAGGTGTGTGGCGCACAGGCCGGCGTGGGGCCGGATCACCCCCAGGCAGTTCGGCCCCAGAATCCGCATATCGTACTTCTTGCGGATTTGAATGATCTCCGTTTCCCGCTGAAGGCCTTCCTCACCCACCTCACGGAAACCGTCGGAAACGATGATCACACCGCTCATGCCGGCCCGGCCGCATTCCTCCACGATACCCGCAACGGTGGGCGCGGCGGTGATGATGATCCCCAGATCCACGTGTTCCGGTATATCGGCAACGGCAGGATAGGACGGGAGTCCAAGGACGGTCTTCCGTTTCGGATTGACGGGAAAGATGATCCGCTCCCGGCAGGCAAGCAGATTGTCCATCATGATCCGCCCCAGCGAACCTGCCTTTTCACTGGCGCCAATCACGGCGATGGCGCCCGGATCAAACATCCGCTTCATATTATCCATCATCACACCCCAGAGAACCTGATATCCAGACCAGCCGGAACGAAACCTGATGACCGCCCCACGCCTGCAAACCGATGGCGCGGACGGAAACGCATTTGCGAAGATTAAGGAACGCTTGTTGATATGTCAATATAAATCGCGGATGCCTTTAGCTTATACCGCCGAATGACATTGCGATGGGATCTTGAATATTTTCCGTGCCTATCCTGGCGATTGCAGGACAGGGGGGAGTATTTCATCGCTAGATGATGCCCCGCACGGCCAGACTGTCGATGACACTGTCGGTATAGCCCATCTCAAGCAGGACCTCCCGGGTGTGTTCCCCAAAGGAGGGCGGCGGGGTGCGCCAGCCGGGTTGGCTTTCGGAAAACTTGAGGGGAAAGCCCTGCTGGCCGATTTCACCGTCCACGGGATGGTGCGCTTTGAACCACAGCCCCCGATGCCCGATGTGGGGATCATTCAGGGCGTCTTCAAGCGTATGGACAGGTGAGACACAGGCATCGTAACGGGACAGCAGCGCCAGCCATTCCTTCAGGGTCTTTTGACGGATGATCCGCTGAACCTCGGCGATTAACCCTTCCTGCCGCGCCCCCGTTGAAAATTGATCCGGGATCATATCCTCCCGTTCGATCGCCCGGCAGAATTCCTGCCAAAATTTTTCTTCTAAACAGCCCAGGGCAATATGTTTCTGATCCGCTGTTTCGTAGATCTGATAAAAGGCGTAGCCGCCGCCAACCAGCGTCTCTCCTCTTTTCGGCGCCAG
>JAPLJM010000281.1 GCA_026388595.1 Deltaproteobacteria bacterium | reverse complement strand
AGAAAAAATTATTTAAACATGGGTGATGGAGTTCACCTGAGAACCGCCCCCGACGGGCTGATAACTCCTGAGCAAGCGTCGAGCCCAGGCAGGAGCGTTCAGCGGTTAAGCAAAGAATCAAAGCTCCTGCAAGGCTGAACCTGGAGGGGCTTTTTTATGGAACAAAACGCACGGAAAATGAGTCTGTCCCAGATCCGGGACCTGCTGCAAACCGTTCATGGGGTCTGCGACCGCTTCCAGCTCGTCTCGCTGAAGCGCCAACTGGAGGCCGGCGAAAGCCTCCTTGCCCAAAACCCGCCCATCGATGTGGCCATTCTGGGACAGTTCAAGGCGGGCAAAAGCTCCTTCATCAACAGCCTGATCGGTAAGGATATCCTGCCCGTGGGCGCCATCCCCGTCACCACGGCCATTACCCGCCTTCAATACGGAGAAATGGAGCGGGCGGTGGTCCGGCATTTCGATGGGTCCACAACGGAGGCGGCCCTGTCGGAGATCGCCGATTTCAACTCGGAATCGAAAAATCCCGCAAACGAAAAAAATGTGGCGGTAGTAGATATCGAACTGCCTTCCCTGGAAGACTATGCCGGTCTCCGGTTAGTGGATACCCCCGGCCTGGGCAGCGTCTTCAAGTATCACAAATCCACCTCGGAGAACTGGCTTCCCAAAGTGGGCGCAGCCCTGCTCGCCGTCAGCGCCGACCGGCCTCTTTCCGAGCACGATCTGGAACTAATCCGCGAGCTGACGCGTCATACACCCAACATCATTCTCCTCTTGACCAAAGCAGATCTGCTCTCGGAGGAGCAGCAGCAGGAGGTCGTCCATTTCTTCAAGGAGACGCTGCTTAGGGAGCTCAACCGGGAACTGCCCATTTATCTCTACTCGACGCGGATACGGACCGACCGGTACAAACATCAGGTTGAGGCGGAAATCCTCAATCGCCTGGCCGTCAACCGTGATTTCGAGTATCGCCGGATTCTCCGGTACAAGACACAGTCCCTGCTCAAAAGTTGTCTGGGGTATCTGGACATTGCCCTGAAAACGGCGCTCCAGGCCGACCAGGACCGGGACGCCCTGCGTGACCAGATCATCAACGAGAAAGTCAATGAAACGCAATGAAACGCTGGTCCGCGAGGAAATGGGGTTGCTGGCACGGGAAAATCAGCGGCAGACGCGGCCTCTGCTCCAGACCTATCTGGATCGATTTCAGGCGCAAGTTACCGCCACCGTGATCGCAAGGCTTGAAAAGGACATGCCTGCATGGCAGGGGAATCTCTGGAAGCTTTCACGCCGTTATGAAGACTGGATGTCGGAAACCATGACGGATGAAATGCAGCGGATATCCCGGGCCGAGCAGCAGCATTTCTTCGGCACCCTGAAGAAGGCTCATGCCGGACTCGCCCGGTCACTGGAAGCCTTCAAGAAATTCCTGGAGGAAAACATTCAAAAGGTCCTGGGTGTGAAGCTTGCGGAGGTGGAGTGGAAGATTGACGTGGTGCAGCCAGACCATCCCGATATCATTTTCACCAAGTCCTTTGACATCCATCTCGATTTGGTCTGGTTTCTGATTCCCATGTTCATCTTCAGGCGGTTTTTTGAGAGGCACTTTGTGAAGGGGGTTTCCCGGGAAGCGGAGATGAATCTCTCCCGCCTCGGCGCCCAATGGGAGCGGCGGATCAACGACGCCATCGATGCCATGAGAAAACAGGCGATCACCTATGTCCAGGAAGAACTGGCCACGATCGAGGCGCTGCTGTCCGGAACACAGGGACAGACAGACGACAT
>JAPLJM010000199.1 GCA_026388595.1 Deltaproteobacteria bacterium | reverse complement strand
GATTAACGGAAAGATACAGGATGGTATATTATTATTTAGTCACTGCTATATGTGGGACTCAGCTCTTATAATCGCCAACTCTTCATCCTTTGTGAATATCCACCACAGTGGCAGGCTGGAGAGAGGACCATTCTCTCTGTCACGGCCTCTGGAATAATACCAGTGTCCGAATCGCTCGACGGTAGAAAAAGGATGGTTGTCGGGGCAAAGGATACTGCACGTCCTAATCTCCTTGAAAAAGATGGTTTCGTCAGGAGCTTCTTCATTAGCCAGTTCATCAGGCAGGACAATGTGTGAAACATTCTTGCCTTCAGCTTCCTTGTTATCCAACCATTCTGAAATAGTCATGATTTCTTATCTTCTCTTTAAAAAACTAATGGCTGTGCTTGATGAAAACATTACAGTGCATCAAGCTTTTTTAAAATAGGGTCACTTGTCAGGAATATATTGGTGGTTTCAGCCTCGTTATCAAAAATGAGAACTGCCAATCCTTTTTCTAGTTTGTTTTTTACCTGCCTGAAACTTGTTTCCGGAGAAGCTTCAGTTTCGCCATAATCGGTTCCATATCTGGAAATAAATTCTTCTATAACGCCTTGCAGGGCTTCAGGGCTGAGTTTGTTGACTGGAATTTTATGAATCGTCATATTTATAAATCTTCTATTGAATCTCCCCTTCCGCTTCCATCCCATCAACAAAATAGGCCAAAGCCAATTCTATCAACCTGAGAAAGTACTCAGGATTCCTCCGAGCAGCATTCATCTGCTTCAGGGGCACTAAGTCCGACACCTCAGCATAAAATGAATCAAGCAGGTCTTTATATCCCTGCTTGGCCTCTTCAAGTTCCTCATGGTTTTCTATTAATGGGGTCATTAAATAGGTTACGTTGTTATGCTGCATAGCGGACATGTTCACCATGGAAATATTTCTTCACAGTTTCAGGTCGACGCTGGCGACTCCAAAGAAAGCTTCTGGTATTGGAAACAAGATCCTGTGCATTCCGGGCCCGTTTTCTCCCCAGGGCATTTGATTTTACATCTTGATTCAGAAGCTCATCCGGATTCAATTCCGGACTATAACCTGGCAGGAAGAACATACGAACCCGATCCTCATGAGCCTTGAGCCACTTCTTTACTCCAGAGGAACGATGAACCGGATGACGATCCACAATCAGAAAGATCTTCTCCCGATGTTGACGAAGCATACGATTCAGAAACTCATTGAAGATGTCGGCATTGAACATTTCTCGAAAGACCATGAAATGAAGCTGTCCCTTATTGCTGAGCGCCGAAATCATGTTGCATTTGAATCGCTTTCCCGTAATAGGGATGACCGGTGTCTGCCCTTTACGCCCATAGGTGCGACCAATCGCATGATCGGAACGCAGGCCGGACTCATCTCCCCAAAATATCTTCGCTTTCTCGACCCTCGCCTGTGTCTGGATGGCAGGATATTCTTCTTCCAACCACTTTTCCACAGCTTGGGGATTCTGCTCATAGGCTCTGCGAATCGGTTTTTGAGGAGTCAAATCCCATGCCTTCAAGTACCGACCCATGGTCCAAATGGACAAAGACACGCCAAATCTCCGCTCGACCAGAGCTGCAACCGCTTGCCGTGTCCACAGATAAAACGGCAACTTCAACTGATCCGGGTGACGATCCATGACCATTTTTGCCGTTTGTGCCGCCTGCCAGGGAAGAAGCTTCTTGCCTCCTTTTCTCCTACCGCGCTTCTTGGCTTTAAGAGCTTTCTGACCTTCTTGTTCATAGCCCTTAACCCATTTTGTTACCGCCTGGCGCGTGACTCCAAATATCTCGGCAATTTCGGTCTTGCTGCGCCCATTAAGACATGCCTTTACCGCTTTACGACGAATATCTTCTTGGACCTTAGGGGGAAGTTTTCGAGCGTCTTCAATCTTCATGACCCTTCTATAACACAAACGACTATAAATGTAAACTATTTATTGCTCTGATTAATAATTCCCGGCTGCATTCAGCTTCATGAGAGCGCCGCCTAACAAGTCTGCCTGATAAAAGCAGGTAAGCATCTTCTTGCGGAGACAAGAATCGATAAAGCCGGCAAACGTCGCGGCCAGGCTCTGACAGGAGACACCGTCCCGTCCGTCAATACTGACGGCGATGATTTCCAATCCCCCTTCTTTATCATTTCGCGTCGCTTCTGTTCCTCCTTGCTTCTATCCGGGGACATGATCCGATCCATTCCGGCGTCCCGATCATGTGCCCATGGCCCTACATCTTTTTTGTAATTTCCTGGGCCGCCACATGGATAGCATCCCAGGCGCCGCCGAAGGGCGGGGCGTAGGGAAGATCCAGGTAACCCACTTGATCGATGCCCAGTCCCGACCACAGGGCGACGGACAGCGCAAAGATCCGCTGGATGGCCCCTTTTTCTCCGATACACTGGCCGCCCAGAAGCTTACCCGTAACCTTGTCGGCAACCAGCTTCACCCCCAGTTTTTCTCCCTGCGCCATGGGCCGCCCGACGGGGAGCCCCTGAATCATGGCGCTGATGGGCTGGAATCCGTATCGAGTCGCCTCTTCTTCCGTCAGTCCCGTCGCCCCCACTTCGAGATTGAAAACCTTGAAGGATTGTGCTCCGACAATCCCGGGAAATTCCGCTGGGTACCCCCCGATATTCTGGCCCGCGACGCGCCCCTGCTTGTTGGCGATATCCCCCAAGGGAAGATAAACCCAGCGCCCGGCAACCCTGTGAAAGACCTCGCAGCAGTCACCGACAGCATAGATCCCCGGAACGGATGTCCGCTGTCGGAAATCAACCTTGATGGCGCCGCTGTCGCCCATCTCTATACCTGCGGCCTTTGTCAGGGTTGTATCACGACGGGTACCCACACCCATTAAAATTACATCGGCGTCAATATCTCCTTTGTCCGTCTTCAGGACGAGGTGGCTTGTAGTTCCTCTTTCAATGGCCAGAAATTTTGTTTCCGGCACAAAAGCAACCTTATTTTTCCTTAACTCTTCGATAATGATGTCTGTATATTCGACATCCCAGCGCGTGACCGGACGACACCCCCGAATCATTACGGTTGTTGTGATGCCCAAGTTCCTAAGCGCCTCACACATCTCCATCGCAATAAATCCGCCGCCGATGAGAACGGCCTTCCGGCATTCCCGTTCGCTCAGGTATGATTTGATACGGAGAGCATCGGTAAGGTTTCTCAGAACGAAGACCCCGTCCAGATCGGCGCCCGGTATATCAAGCCGGGCGGCGTCGGCCCCGGTGGCCATGACCAGGATATCATAGGGGAGGCTGGAACCGTCGGAAAGGCGGACCATGCCTTTTTGAGGATCGAGGTCTTCGACGCGGGTTCTGATCTTAACATCGATCCCCGTCTTACCAAAAGCCTCCGGCGTCCGGATCACCAGCCTTTTATAATCTTTGATTACATCACCGATGTAATAGGGCATCGGTCACGCGGCATACGAGACAAACTCGCCTCCCTCAATCATGCTTACGTCGAGGGCCTTATTCCTTCGCTTGGCTTCCGCCGCTGTGGAAGGGCCCGCCGCCCCGCCGCCGATGACGACCATTTTCTGACTCATAAATCATGACCTCCTGTTAGTCTTTCAGGTTTTCGACGTTCTTTTCAAAAGGTTGTGAGGCCAGTTCATCTTTATCGGAAAGAACCAGCTCCGCCGCTATTCCGGCCGCCTCGGTGATGAGATCGCGGCAGAAGATCGCATGGTCACGGCAAAGCCAACTGGACTGCCACTCAGTGGTTAAATCCCGACAGAGGGTCTTGCCGTATTTCTTTTTAATCCGATTGGGGATGATATTGAACAATCTATACAGACCGGGTTTCCCGTAGAGCTGTTCCTTGGACTTCATGGCCGCTTCCTTCCCTTCGCCCTCGGGAAGCTGACTTCTTCCGTGTACGGCCCCCACGGCCAGTACCGCGCCAGCCACAGCGCCACAGGTATCGCCATACAGCCCCACGCCGCCACCAAAGCCTGTGGCCAACTTCTTCACTTCGGGGGGCAACCCCGTATCAACCAAAGTTAATACGGCCTCGGTGACGCATTCCGCACAGTTGTACCCCAGAGAAAAATTCTTCCGGGCCCGTTGACGAATCGCTTCAATCTTTTCCTCTTTGGTCATTGATCTGTCCTCCTTAATTTATTCGAATATTATTGAAATCCGCAATATCTCTTGCACAGAAAAGCATCAACAGAACAAGCAGGATCTATTTTATTCTGTCATACCCCTAAGCGCTTATCCACCCAAAATGCAATACTTAAAAATTGCTTGGTATCTACTTGGTTTTACCAAGTATTGCCCCATAATATTGATTTAGCAGGCAATGACTTTTTTTACCTTGGCAAACCGTCGGTATCGGAATGAGAGACCGCGTTCGTCCCTTGGAGAGAGGAAAGTCTTGATGACATCCTCATGTGAGCAAGACGAGCGAACGATCTGTGCCGACGATACGGGACGGGGTGTCTCAAATGGCGATCAAGCGGACTTTTGTGAAACCTCTTACGATGGGTCCAGGGGTTGGTCCACCATCAGGCGGGGGTTATCCACGCACGTGCGCATCACCACAACCATGAAACGGGACGACAAGAAAACCATTCACATCCGAAAATCTTTCCGGCCGGAGACGTTCCACAAGAAAATCTACGACACACTAAAGTTCTATTATCGTTCATGAAAAACGGTCAAAACCATCCTAATGAGCGGATCCGTTCTGTGATCGACCGGTTCCTCGAAGAGTTAGCGCTGATGTATAGAACACAGTTGCTGATTGCGTGGCAAAATAGTACCGCTTCTTGTCAAAATACGGATAGATTAGGTGGTGAGTGCCACGACATCGTGGACGGAAAAACGTGCCACCACCAGGCCATTTCCGTCTTATTTCCATCTATGATTTTTTATGTTTTTACCTTGACAAAGAAGCTATTCCGTAATATCAGGACATGCGGTAAGTAAGGTAGCATCACTCACCGGCAAGCCACAAGACTCATGCTGTACGCAATTATCACGCTCCTGTAATTGATGGCAAAAGATTAAATTTTCCATGTTGACTTCTATTTTGATCGGGTGGGTCGGGGATACTTCTCATACAATCCGCAGATGGTCAAGTACGAAATAGAATGGTTTAGATCGTCGGGAAATTTTTTATGGTCTCATAAGACAATGAAAGACTTAACAAAGGAGGGTGTAACGTATGTATTTTGCCAAGGAAGTGCTGGACAGTTCCAGCGAAATGAGGAGAAAATGGGAAGACGAGGTCAAAAAGGTCATCGCCAAATCGGCTGATCAGAAACCCCGCTGGTCAACTGTATCCGATCTCGAAATCAAACGACTCTACACGCCGGAAGACATCAAGGACATGGATTTCGCCCGGGACATCGGTTATCCGAACCAGTTTCCCTTCATCCGCGGAAACCAACCGACCGGCTACCGGGGCAAATTCTGGACATTCCGGATGTTCTCCGGGATGGGCGATGCCAAAACGACCAACGAGCGCTGGCATATGCTCCTGAAGGAAGGTCAGACCGGTCTCAGCACCGCCTTCGATTTTCCGACCCTGATGGGCTATGACTCTGATTCCCCGAAAGCCCGGGGCGAGTGCGGCAAGTGCGGCGTGGCCATCGATACCCTGGAAGATTTCATGCAGCTCGTGGACGGCATCCCCATGGACAAGGTCACCACGTCCATGACCATCAACCCGCCGGCAACGGCCCTCTGGGCCATGTACTGCGCGGCAGCCGATCTCAGGGGCATCCCGCTTTCCAAAATCGGCGGGACGATCCAGAACGACATGCTGAAGGAATTCATCGCCCAGAAGACGCTGATGTGCCCACCCGACCCCTCGGTGAAACTGATCAGCGACACCGTAGAATTTGGAGCCAAACACGTCCCCCGCTGGAACACGATCAGCATCAGCGGTTACCACATCCGCGAGGCTGGCGCCACGGCCGTTCAGGAGTTGGCTTTTACACTGCGTGACGGGATGGAATATGTGGAAGACGTCATCCGCCGCAAGGGGCTGGCTGTCGACGAATTCGCTCCCCGACTGTCTTTTTTCTTCAACAGTCACTCTGATTTCTTTGAAGAGATTGCCAAACTGCGCGCCGCCCGAAGAATCTGGGCCAAGGCCATGCGGGACCGTTATAAGGCCAAGGATGAAAGATCCTGGTGGATGCGTTTCCATACCCAGACGGCCGGTTGCTCGCTCACGGCGCAGCAGCCCTACAACAACGTTGTCCGGACGGCAACGCAAGCCCTGGCGGCGGTTCTCGGCGGAACCCAGTCGCTGCACACCAATTCACTCGATGAAGTCCTCTGCCTGCCCTCGGATCATGCAGTCCAGATCGCTCTCAGGACCCAGCAGATCATCGCCGAGGAAACGGGTGCGGCCAACACGATCGACCCGCTTGCCGGCTCTTACTTCGTGGAAGCCCTGACCAACGAAATGGAAGAAAAGGCCTGGGAATATATCCACAAGATCGATGAGATGGGCGGCATGGTGGCGGCCATCGAAAAAGGCTTCCCCCAGTTGGAAATTTCCGACGCCGCTTATCTGTTCCAGAGACAAATTGACTCCGGTGAAAAGATCATGATCGGCATCAACAAGTATGTCTCTGATGAAGCAACCCCCATTCCTCTGATTGAGATCGACGACGCTGTCGAAACCCAACAGGTCGAACGGCTGCAGGCTGTCCGCCGTAAACGGGACAACAAGGCCGTCAAGAAATGCCTCGACGACATTAAAACGGCCTGTAAAAAAGGCGAGAATGTTATGCCTTACTGCATCGATGCAGTAAAAAGCCTGGCCAGTGTACAGGAAATCTGCGACGTCTATCGTGAAGTCTACGGTGAATACCGTGACCCGGGACTCTATTAAGAGAATGAATGAGGAGGAAGATTGAACATGGGAGAAAAGAAAATTCGTGTAATGGTTGCGAAACCGGGCTTGGATGGTCATGATCGTGGCGCCCGGGTGCTGTCCCGGTGTTTCCGTGATGCAGGCTTCGAGGTCATTTATACAGGATGTCATCAGACACCTGAACAAATCGCGTCTGCCGCCATTCAGGAAGACGTAGATGTCGTAGGATTGAGCTGCCTGTCCGGCGCCCACCGCTATCTGTTCCCGGCGGTTGCCAAGCTACTGAAAGAGCAGGGGGCCGGTGATATTACCGTTGTCGGCGGCGGCATTATTCCGGAGCAGGATTTTAAATTGCTTTATGACGCAGGTCTTAAGGCCATCTTTGTTCCCGGTGCGACCCTCGACGGCATCGTAGATTGGTTTAAAACAAATATCAAACCGAGAGATTAACACAATGGAAAGAGTAAAAAAAATTAAATCAGGCGATGTCCGGACGGCTTCCCGCCTGATCCGGAATCTGGAAGACGGGATGGATGAAGCCCGCGCCATGATGAAGCACATTTTCCCACTGACGGGGCATTCTCACGTGATCGGCATTACCGGATCGCCGGGCGCCGGGAAAAGCACGCTGGTGGACGGTCTGGTGGAGTCCTTCCGGAAAAAAGACAAGACCGTTGGGGTGCTGGCCGTTGACCCGACCAGCCCCTTCACGGGAGGCGCGATCCTGGGCGACCGGATCCGGATGCAGCGCCATGCGGAGGATCCGGGTGTGTTCGTCCGGAGCCTGGCAACACGAGGCGCCCTGGGCGGGTTGGCCAAGGCGGTGGGCGATGCGATCCACATCATGGACGTCATGGGCAAAGACATCGTCCTGGTGGAAACGGTCGGAACCGGTCAGCAGGAAGTGGATATTATCAATCATTCCCATACGGTGATCGTCGTTTTGATCCCCGGTATGGGCGACGAGATCCAGGCCATCAAAGCGGGCATATTGGAGATTGCCGATATCTTCGTGATCAACAAAGCAGACAGGGAGGGTTCTTCCAAGCTGCGCCGGGAAATTATGGCCATGCTCGACATGGCGCCGGCCTCTGCCTTCCCGGCAGGTTGGCGGCCGCCGATTCTCAAGTGCGATAACGCCTTTGAGCCAGTGGGTTTTACCAAAAGTCTGGAAGAAATGTCCCAGACCATCGAGAACCACTACCAGCACCTGGTCAAACATGACCTGCTGGGCAGCCGGGTCCACCGGAAAGCGGCGATGGAGCTCAACGAAGCAATCCGGTGTTCCGTTCTGGATCCGGTGTTGAGCGCCCTTGCAGCGAACGGCGAACTGGAAAGAATGGTTGAACAGCTCATGAAGAAGGATACGGATCCCTACACTCTGGCCGAAGAGATCGCCCGGCGATATCTGAAGACCGCTCCGTAGGAGACGTGTTCTGCTCATAAGATCTGGAAGCCCGGGCGGACCGCGATCGCGGCGGCCCGGGCTTTTTTTCGGGAGAAACGGTTATGGAAGATCCCATTGCGGAAACGCTGGCCCGCTTTCACCGGGGCCTGATCCTCGTCTACACCGGCGACGGGAAAGGCAAAACGACCGCTGCCATCGGTCAGGCCCTGCGAACCGTCGGCCACGGCAATAAGGTTCTGATGATCCAGTTCATGAAGGGAAAAAAATACGGCGAGGTCCTGGCCGCAGAAAAATACCTGGCGGGCATGCTGACAACGGTTCAATGCGGCCTGGACAGTTTTGTCATGAAAGACAATCCCGCTCCCGTGGATGTTGAACTGGCCCGACAGGGGTTGAATCTTGCAAAAAAAGCCCTCGCATCCGGGGATTATCAGATGGTGATCCTTGACGAAATTAATGTAGCTCTGGATTTCAGGCTTATTCCGATGGTGGATGTCATTGAAATCATCAAAACAAAACCGGCCTCGCTGGACCTGGTTTTGACGGGAAGATATGCCCCGGCTGAGGTGATTGAATTGGCCGACATGGTCAGCGAAGTCCGCGAAATCAAACACCATTATGCTCAGGGAACCAAGGAAAGGGCGGGGATAGAGTACTGAGTGCAAAGAGCAGATAAGAAAAAAACCGCTGCCGGCACAGCGGCACCGGAAAAGGCCTTGAAGGACATCATGGCGCGGCTCCGCCAGCAGGGCGCCTCTGCCGTGAAGACGATCAATATTTCAGACATTGTCGTCGATGAGCGGGTACGCCTGAAGTGTCAGATTCCGGTATGCGACAGTTACAACAAGAACTTGATGTGCCCGCCCCATGTCCCGTCCGTTGCTGTCTTCCGGGAAGCCCTCGCCGGCTACGCCGGTGCAATCCTGCTTCAGATTACGGCACCCCTGCCTGAGGCCGCCGCCGACCGCCCCTCCATCGATGTTTACGCCCCGGCGAAAAAACTCCATGAACTGGTCAATCTGGCGGAAAAATGGGCTTTTGAGTATAATTTTCGCTTCGCAACGGGCCTGATGGGGGGATGCTGCCGGCTCTGTGATGAATGCGTGGCCATCCAAGGCGGTCATTTCTGCCGTTATCCCTTCAAAGCCCGGCCCTCCATGGAGGCCATGGGGATCGACGTGGTAGAAACCGTAAAAGCAGCAGGATTACCGATAAGTTTCCCGATTGTCAACGAGGTCACCTGGACGGGGATTGTGTTAATTTAGAAGAATCCTTTTTTCAATGCATTACAATATGAAGGAGAAAATCATGGCCATTTTGAAGGAAAGCGGCATTCCTCTTGGAAGGATGATGCTGATTTCGAAAGACGGGACCTTTACGAAAGAAGACCTTGTAATTGAAGCAAACGGCCAGTATCAGCTTTTGGAGAAGCCGGACTGTTTCGTGATCAAAAACGCCGAGTGCTGCCGGAGCATCCTGGTCAAAGTGATGACCAAAGACGCATAATGTGAAAAGCCTTGCGGATTTGTAGAAGCCCTATCGGTCATCTTTATTCTCAAGGGACCACTCCAGTTGACGGCAGATCCCCCGGATAATTTTGACCTCCCTGGAAAAGAGCCTGGTCCGGGACAAAAACCGGCGGATGTGCAGCATCCAGTATTCCGGGTTTTGCGGATTGAGAAATCCGATTTTCTGCAACAGCCCCTTCAACTGCTTATACATGCCCTCGATCTCCACCGCCGTGGCGAGCCGCGGGGTAAAGGCTTCCAGATCGTCCCGCTGCGCTGTAAAAATCTCATAGCAGAGGATCATTACGGCATGGGACAGGTTAACAGATTTGAGTCGCTCTGACGTGGGAATCGTCACCAGGCCGTGACAACGCCGCAGGTCCTCGTTGGAGAGCCCCGTATCCTCGGGCCCAAAAAGCAATGCCACGCGATTGTGCTGGGAGAGGTCTATCAGGTTCATGGCCATCTCCCGGGGCGAAACCACGGGCCCCCGGGCGGATCCCAATCTTGCAGTGGTTCCCACAATGAATTCAAACTTGCCGAGAGCCTCTCCCAAGTCATCTAGATAGATGATCTGATCCACAAGTTCTGCCGCAAAGTGGGTGGACGTCTGCTTCATTTCCGCCGGCGGTAAATCCCGGCCATCCACCACCAGGATTTTGCCGATGCCCATGTTCTTCGCACAGCGCGCCACGGAACCGATATTGCCGGCATATTTGGGTCCCTTCAGGACAATGGTGATGTTTTCCGTCTTCACTTTTACTTCCACTGATCGATCCTCTCAACCGTAGAAAGATGTGTTTTAAAAAATATAAAACAGATATCGCCATGTATCATAAAAACGACATCCTCTCATTTTTTAATTGTTCCCGAACGCCCGTTCTGCTATCTTCCCACACATGAACGAGCACTTGCTCACAATGCTTAAAGAATCAGCATCTGCTGTAAACGTAGATCTGGACGTGCGGACACTGGAGCTCTTTTGCGTCTATTACCGGGAGTTGGTCACCTGGAATGAGAAAATGAACCTGGTCTCCATTCGCACACCTCAGGAGATCATTATCAAACATTTTGTTGATTCCCTTACACCGCTTCCCTATATTGCCTGTCCGGCGGGCAGGCTGCTGGATATCGGATCAGGCGGTGGCTTTCCCGGGATTCCTTTGAATATCGCCATGCCCGCCTTGTCTGTCTCCCTGCTGGAGGCGTCCCGAAAAAAAAGCTCCTTTCTGAAACATGTGATTCGCCGATTGCCGCTGCCCCAAGCGAGGGTTATCCATATGCGGGCCGAGTCTGCCATGGCAGATAACACCTACCGCCATTATTTTGATACCGTCATTTCCCGAGCTGCCTTCAAACTTCCTCAGTTACTCATGATGAGCCGGTTTTTTCTTTCTCCGAATGGCCTGCTGATCGCCATGAAAGGGCCTCACGGTGAAGAAGATGAACAAGACGCCCGGCGCGATTCGGACGTGCACCGCATTGCCTGCCATGACATCCCTCTCCCTTTTAAGGGCGGTCATCGAAAAATCATGCTATTTCAAATAGATATATGATATAATTTAATGGAAAAAATTGCTTCAAAAAAACCTTTTTCTATGATAGCGTCACGCGCAGTTTACCCAAATGATGAGCACGATCTTGTTCTAAAAATTCATGCCTAAAATCATATGCATAGCCAATCAAAAGGGGGGTGTCGGCAAAACCACCACCGCCATTAATCTCGCCGCGTCGCTGGCGACGGCGGAAAAAAAAACCCTGCTGATCGACTGTGACGCGCAGGGTAATGCAACCAGTGGAATGGGTATCAACGGGCAGGACATACGGACAAGAAACATGTACCATGCCCTTATCGGTCAGGCCTCCCTGCAGGAGGTGATTGTTAAGACCTTAATTCCTCATCTGGATCTGGCGCCGGCCGATCAGGAGCTGGTGGGAATCGAGATAGAATTTGTTTCCCTCAGTGACCGGGAAAAAAAACTCCGCCACCTGATCTGGAATCTCGAGGATGCGTACGATTATTTAATCATCGACTGTCCGCCTTCGTTGGGTTTTTTAACCGTCAATGCCCTCGTGGCTGCTGATTCTGTTATTGTTCCCCTTCAATGTGAGTACTTTGCCATGGAGGGCCTCGGCCATCTGTTGAATACGTTAAAGCTGATTAAATCCAGGTTGAATCCATCCCTGTCGCTGGGCGGTATTTTATTGACCATGTTTGATACAAGAAATCTCCTATCCCATCGTGTAAGCGAGGATGTTCGGAAAAATTTCGGAAAGATGGTGTTTGAAACCGTCATTCCCAGAAATGTCAGGCTTTCCGAAAGTCCCTCTCACGGTCTTCCCATCATTCTCTATGACATCCGGTCACGGGGCGCTATTTCCTATATGGATTTAGCCAAAGAAATCATGACCAACGGGAGGTTGTAAGGCAATGTCGCCGAAAAACTCTTTGGGTAAAGGCCTCGGGGCCATGTTTCCCGATTTGCTGGAAGGCTTTAACGACCGGCCTGCTTTTGTGATTTGCGGCATTGAAGAACTTTCGCCCAACCGCTTCCAGGCGAGACGGGATTTCAATGACAAAGACCAGCAGCAGTTGGTCTCATCGGTCAAAAAAAGCGGTATTATTCAGCCCATCATTGTGAGAAAAACGGCAAGGGGATATGAGATCATCGCCGGGGAGCGTCGCTGGCGGGCAGCCCAGAAAGCCGGCTTACAAAAAGTCCCCGTGATCATCCGGAAGGCGCAGGACCTTGAGGTCGCCGAGCTTTCCCTGATTGAAAACATCCAGCGGGAAGCGCTGAACCCAATTGAAGAGGCAGAGGCCTATCAGACCTTAACCGGCCAGTTCGGTCTCTCCCAGGAGGACCTTTCCAACCGTGTCGGCAAGGACCGGTCAACGATCGCGAACTCGCTACGTCTGCTTAAACTGCCGGGGCCGGTCAAGAATGCCCTAATTGGAAAAAAAATAACCAGTGGTCATGCAAGGCCATTGCTGGGGATTGATTCTCCAAAAGAACAGTTGAAAATTCTGGAGACCATTTTAAAGAATGCGCTCAGCGTCCGGGATACCGAACGCCTGCTGCAAAATTTAAAAAAGACGGGGCCGGAAAAGAAAAAAATGAAAAAAGACCCCTATGTCGTGGATGTGGAGCGAAATCTCTCCAAGATCATGATGACCAGGGTGCAAATTTATTTGAATCAGAAGAAAGCCGGTCGGATCGAGATTCTTTTTAATTCGGCCGAAGATTTAGACCGATTGATCAAAGTCCTGATGGATGAATGATCCCCGTTAGTTATCAACAGATGTTGATAGGGCTGTTTATAAAGGTGTAAAAATTGGACATTCTCTGGGATAAAAGTATTAATATTATTCAGAATAAAATAAGTCAGCAGAATTTTGACACCTGGATTCGGCCGATTACAGTGAATCTGTTGGAAGGCAATCAGATCTATCTTTCCGTACCCAATAAATTCTTCAAAGACTGGCTGATGGAAAATTACCGCCCGATCATAGCCGGGGCCCTGTCTTCTGTTGCCGGCGTTGAACTCTTCGTCAACTTCACGATCAGTGAAGACGGTGGTTCTTCGGTGCTGCAGGGGAAGCTTCCGGACAAGTCAACAACGGCAGCCACCAAGAAGCCTGTGCGTATCAAACTTCATACTTCTCTCAACCAGGGCTATAATTTTGAAAGATTCGTCGTCGGAGCAAGCAATCAATTTGCCCACGCCGCAGCTGTTTCTGTGGCGGAACAGCCGGCAAAAAATTACAATCCCCTGTTTATTTACGGCGGTGTGGGCCTGGGTAAGACGCATCTTCTGAACGCCATCGGGCTTCGCGCTTTGTCTCTGTATGAACATATGAATGTTGTCTATGTCTCTGCGGAAGAATTTCTAAATGAACTGGTGAACTCGATTCGCTACGATAAAATGCCGAAGTTTCGAGATAAATACAGGAATATTGATTATCTTCTAATGGATGACATTCAGTTTATTGCCGGTAAGGGGAAAACCGAGGAGGAGTTCTTTCATACCTTCAACACCCTCCATGATTCCGGAAAACAGATTGTCGTCACCAGTGACAAATTTCCAAAGGATATCCCGAATCTGGAGGGTCGGTTACGGTCAAGGTTTGAATGGGGGCTGATCGCCGATATCCAGGCACCGGATATCGAAACCAGAATCGCCATCGTTGAAAAAAAAGCCCATGAAAATAAGATTGTATTGCCGAAAAATGTCACTCACTACGTTGCATCGCATGCACAGTCCAATATTCGTGAGCTGGAAGGATTTCTGATTCGCATTGCCGCCTATTCCTCTCTGCGTGAAAGGGAAATCGACCTGGATCTGGCAAAAGAAGTGTTGAGAAAAATCATTAAACAATTAGAAAAAGACGATATTACCATCGATGATATTGTCAAGGCTGTTTCAATAAAAACAGGTGTAAAGATCTCCGACATTAAATCTCCGAAAAAAAATAAGAATATTGTTCTTTCACGACAGATTGTCATGTATCTGGCCAGAAAGCTGACCGACTCATCTTTTCCCGATATTGGCGAAAAAATCGGGGGACGGGATCATTCAACTGTTATTTATTCCAACAACAAAATGAAGCGGATTTTAGAAACGGATGTAAAGATCAAGGACCTGGTTGAAGAAATCGAAGATTTTTTAAAACACCAGCACTAACATTTCATGAACAGTTGTTGTCAACAGCGTAATGGGATTTACACATTCAATATCACAGAAATTATCGTTCATGAACAGACATCAACAGGATCTACTAGTAATTCTATTTTATTTAATAATAAGGAAATATTAAAAACAAGTTAATGAAAGGACGGGGAACCTTATGGAATTTAACATTGGGAGAGATACATTTTTAGACGGTATTCAGAAAACTTTGGGCATTGTGGAAAAAAAGACCACCATGCCGATTTTGAACAATGTTTTGATCAGGGCCTCACAGACAGGGATTAAAATTGTTGCCACAGACAGGGAAATCGGTCTGGTGGCAGACTATGAAGCCCAGGTTGTCCAAGAGGGGGAAGTGACCATCTCTGCCAGAAAAATATATGAAATGATTAGGGAAATACAGGGTGATACGATCCACTTTCAAAGAAATGATCAATATGTCGTCACGTTGACTGCAAAGAAAGCCATTTATAAAATTCCCGGGATCGCGGCAGATGAATTTCCGGCTGTTGTCGTCAGCGAAGACGTCAATTTTTACAAGATGCGCGGGCAGATGTTGAAGGATATGATTCTGAAGACCGCTTTTTCCATGTCCAATGATGAAATCAGGAAAAATCTCAACGGTGTGTTTTTTGACTCGGAAGCCGAAAAACCAGGTGTTTTGAAGGCGGTCGCGACAGATGGTCATCGGCTGGCGCTGGTGAGTGTTTATTCGGGAGATAAGGACTTTCTCAAACTTGAAAAGGGCATCATTATCCCCAGAAAAGGCGTTTTCGAAATCAGAAAGCTTTTAGAAGGTGAAGCGGGCGATATATCGATCGGTGTACAGCAGGGGATGTGTGTTATCAAGACGGGCCATACGATGCTGAAAGTAAGTTTAATTGATGCTGAATATCCCGATTACCGCCGGGTTATTCCCATTGAAAAAGGGGTTGTTGTCCAGTTTGAAAAGGATACGGTCTTACATGCCCTGCGACGGATGAGCGTTATTTCCAGCGAGCGATACAGCGGGGTGATCGTTCATATGCAGGAAGGTAAAATGATTCTGAATTCGACCAACCCGGATGTGGGTGAAGCGAATGATGAAATTGAGGTCATCTATTCTGGCAGCGAGATTCAGGTAGGGTACAATGTGAATTATATCATTGATGCCATTGAAGTGATCGAAGAAAAAAATATGATTTTTGAAATAGGAAGCGGCATGAAACCGGGGGTGATACGATCTGTCGATAATGATAAGCATTTTTGTATTATTATGCCGTTACGGATTTAGTGATTTTGGTTCGATAACATGCAAATGAAAAGTGTCAGGGAAGAAGAAAAGCAATGATGAGTGAAATGGACTTAAAACAAGTGAAAGAAAACGGTCAGGTTTATAGCGCTGACAGTATCCGGGTTCTGGAGGGCCTGGAGGCGGTTCGGACAAGGCCGGCCATGTATATCGGAAGTACGGGCAAAGAAGGCCTCCATCATCTGGTCTACGAGGTGGTGGATAACAGCATCGATGAGGCCTCCGCGGGATTTTGCGATAATATTGCCGTAAGGATTCGTGTCGATAACAGTATTGTGGTTGATGACAATGGGCGCGGTATTCCCGTGGAGATTCATAAAACGGAAGGGGTATCGGCAGCGGAAGTGGTTTTGACGAAGCTTCACGCCGGCGCCAAATTTTCTAATGAAAGCTATAAAATATCCGGTGGACTTCACGGTGTGGGCGTTTCCGTGGTAAATGCCCTCTCCGGTACGCTGGAATTGGAAGTGCGCCGGGACGGCAATGTGTACACCCAGTCCTACATGAATGGTGTACCCACCGCGCCGCTCGAGCAGATCGGAAAGACAAAAGGCAGGGGAACGAAGATCACCTTCAAACCCAATGAGGAGATTTTTGAAGAAACGGATTACAGTTTTGATATTCTTTCGAACCGCCTGCGAGAGCTGGCATTTTTAAATCCGGGGGTGAAAATCACCCTCACGGATGAAAGAACGGATAAAAAAAGCGAGTTTTTCTACAAGGGGGGAATCGTTTCCTTTGTAGAGTATTTGAACCGCAGCAAGAAGGTCCTGCACAAGGATCCCATTTATGTGGACGGGGCCAGGGAAGACTGTTATGTGGAGGTCGCCCTCCAGTATAACGATACCTATGCCGAGAATATCTTTTCCTTTGCCAACAGCATCAATACAACCGAGGGCGGCACCCATATGATCGGTTTCCGCTCTGCCCTGACCCGTGTTTTTAATAATTATGCCGTCAATAACAAGATTTTTAAAGACAGCAAGGAGTCCCTCAAGGGAGAGGATTTGCGCGAAGGAATCACTTGTGTCATCAGTGTTAAGGTTAAGAGCCCCCAGTTTGAAGGACAGACAAAAACAAAACTGGGCAACAGCGAAGTGAAGGGGCTGGTGGAAGGGATCGTCTATGAAAAAATTGGAACCTATCTTGAGGAAAACCCCTCCATTGCCAAACAGTTGCTGAGCAAGGCCCTGGATGCGTCCCGGGCACGGGAGGCCGCCCGCCGGGCGCGTGAACTGACGCGGCGGAAAACCGCGCTGGAGGTGGGCGCTCTGCCCGGGAAACTGGCCGACTGCCAGGAACGGGATCCAGCCAGGAGTGAGATCTATCTGGTAGAAGGGGATTCTGCCGGTGGTTCCGCCAAGCAGGGGCGGGACCGGAAAAATCAGGCGATTCTCCCGCTGCGCGGAAAAGTTCTGAATGTGGAAAAGGCCCGCTTCGACAAGATGCTGCTGAATGAGGAAATCAAGGTCATTGTGACCGCCCTTGGAACCGGCATCGGCCAGGGCGATTTTGATATCAGCCGGTTGAGATACCAGAAAGTGATTATCATGACCGATGCCGATGTGGATGGTTCCCATATCCGGACCCTGCTTTTGACCTTCTTTTTCCGCCAGATGCGGGAACTGGTGGAACGGGGATATCTCTTTATTGCCCAGCCGCCGCTCTTTAAGGTCAGTGAACGGAAAAATGAGATCTATATCCACAATGAAGATGAAATGAAGGCCTATGTCCTGGAAAACGGTGTCAACAAGATTCAGATCTGCCTGGAAAACGGAACAACCATTACGGGGAACCGGCTCGCCGGTTATCTTAAAAAAATGATCCGGATCGAAAGCATCCTGAATAAATTTGAAAAAGAAGACAAGAACCGGGAAATTATCCGGATTCTGGCAGGAGATCCCGCGTTTACCGACGGCGATTTCAAAAGTGAAGAGGCCCTGACCCGGGTCGCAAAACGAACAGCCATGGCCGCAGGTCCTGTCAAGGATATGCATGACGAATCCAACACACCAACCCTGGACTTTGCAGAAAAATCCATCGACTTTACCGTAGACATGGATCAGGAGCACGGTTTATATAAAATGGTCTTCACCATCCTGCAGGATGGCCGCCGTCTGACCACCTGTGTCGATAAAGATACGGTCCGGACGCCGAAATTCGCGGAAGTCAAGACCCTGATCAATCAGCTGGCGGTTCTGGGGGAAGCGCCCTACCGGGTTGCCGCAGAGGATACGACCAACGGCGGCAAGACAATCGAGTTGGGCAGCATGCCCAGCCTGATTGATTATGTGGTCAATGCCGGTAAAAAAGGGCTGTCGGTACAGCGGTATAAAGGTCTCGGCGAGATGAACCCCGAGCAGTTATGGGAGACGACCATGAACCCGGAAAAGCGGACGCTGCTACAAGTGCGTGTTGAGGATGCCGTGGAAGCCGATGAAATTTTTACGACCCTGATGGGGGACCAGGTAGAACCGCGCCGCGATTTTATCTATAAAAACGCCTTGTTTGTATCAAATCTCGATGTCTAATGACCTCACCCTTTGAGTTAAACGGTCAATCCCGGAATGGCTTGAGACGCATCTGATGACAGATGCAGCAATCGTGAAGGAGACGTAATGGATCAAGATCTTCACCAGAAGAATAT
Organism: Deltaproteobacteria bacterium; assembly: GCA_026388595.1. GTDB lineage: Bacteria > Desulfobacterota > Syntrophia > Syntrophales > Fen-1087 > JAPLJM01. Next base: position 2,355 of record JAPLJM010000199.1, on the reverse strand, counting down.
TCTGGTCAATATCGAAACGGAAATGAAAAAGTCCTATATGGACTATGCTATGAGTGTCATTATCGGCCGGGCGATTCCCGATGTCCGGGACGGCCTGAAGCCGGTCCACCGCCGGGTGCTCTTTGCCATGCATGAAATGGGCAACCGGTGGAATAAAGCCTACAAAAAATCGGCCCGCATCGTCGGTGATATCATCGGTAAATACCATCCTCACGGTGATGTAGCGGCCTATGACACCCTGGTGCGCATGGCGCAGGATTTTTCCATGCGCTATCCTCTGATTGACGGCCAGGGAAACTTCGGCTCCATCGACGGTGATCCGCCGGCGGCGATGCGTTACACGGAAGTGCGCATGGACCGTATTGCCGAGGAAATACTCGCGGACCTGGAAAAGGAAACCGTTGAATTTATTCCAAACTACGACGAATCCCTGGAAGAGCCGACCGTCATGCCGGCACGCCTGCCCGTGCTGCTGCTCAACGGCTCCGGCGGTATTGCCGTGGGAATGGCAACCAATGTACCGCCCCACAACCTGACGGAAGTCGTCAACGGGACGATTGCCCTGATCGAAAATCCGCAGATCACGGTGGATGAACTGATGCAATACATTCAGGGTCCCGATTTCCCCACGGCCGGTTTTATCAACGGGAAAGAGGGGATCATCTCGGCCTACCGGACCGGCCGCGGCATCATCCGGATCCGGGCCCGGGCGCTGATTGAGCGCAATGCCCGCAACGACAGGGAAAGCATCATTGTCACGGAGCTGCCCTATCAGGTCAACAAATCGAAGCTGATCGAGCATATATCGGAGCTGGTCAAAGAAAAAAAGATCAGCGGGATTGTGGATCTGCGGGATGAATCCGACCGGGAGGGCATCCGGATCGTGGTTGACCTGAGAAAGGACGAAGTTTCCGGCGTCATCCTCAATCAGCTCTATAAGCATACCCAGATGGAAAACACTTTCGGGATCATCATGCTGGCCATCGACAAGGCGCAGCCCCGGGTGTTTAATCTCAAGGAAATCCTTCAGAGTTTTGTCGATTTCCGGAAACAGGTGGTGATCCGCCGGACCCAGTTTGATCTGGCCCGTGCCCGGGAACGGGCCCATATCCTGGCCGGGCTCATGATTGCCCTCCAGCAGATCGATGCGGTCATTGCGGTGATTAAAAAAGCGAAAAATCCCCAGGAGGCCTCTGCGGCCCTCTGTGAAAAATTCAGTCTCACGGAGGTTCAGGCCAAAGCCATTTTGGAGATGCGTCTGCAACGCCTGACCGGACTGGAACGGGAAAAAATTGACGCGGAATACACGGAAGTTACCGGCCTGATTGCTGCTTTGCAGAGTATTCTGGATGATCCCCGGAAAGTTCTCGATGTGATCATCTCCGAACTGGGAGAGATCAAGGCCCGCTACGGAGATGAACGCCGCACGGAGATCGTCGTCAGTTCAGAGGATATCAACATTGAAGACATGATCGTCGAAGAGGACATGGTGGTGACCGTTTCCCACTCCGGCTATATCAAGCGCAATGCCGTGAGCCTTTACAAAAGCCAGCACCGGGGTGGTAAGGGCAAGGTCGGCATGGGCACCAAGGAAGAGGATTTTGTGGAAAAGATCTTTATTGCCTCGACCCATCACTATGTCCTGATCTTTACCAACCAGGGGAAAGTCCACTGGTTAAAAGTTTACCAGATTCCCCAGGGGGGACGCGCCGCCAAAGGGAAGGCTGTCGTCAATCTGATCAACATCGCCCCGGGTGAACGGATGGCGGCGATTCTGCCCATCCGGGATTTCCTGGAAGGCAAATCCGTCGTCATGGTCACTCAAAAGGGGATCGTGAAGAAAACGGAACTGGCGGCCTTCTCCAACCCCCGTTCCGCCGGGATTATTGCCATGTCCATCACCGAAGGGGACGACCTGATTGACGTGCAGTTGACCTTGGGAAACCAGGAATTATTTATGGGAACCCGCAAGGGGATGGCCATCCGCTTCAAGGAAGAGGACGTGCGGGATATGGGCCGGACGGCCCGGGGCGTGATCGGTATCCGCATGGATGAGGACGACGTCGTTGTGGGCGTGGAAATCCCCACGGAGGGCAATTCCATCGTCACGGTCTCGGAAAAGGGTTTCGGCAAACGGACCAGCGTTGCGGAATACCGCTTGCAGGGCCGTGGCGGCAGGGGGATCATCAACCTGAAAACGGTACCCCGGGTGGGGATGGTCTCCGGCATCCTCCAGGTGACGGGCGACGAAGATCTGATGCTGATCAGCGATACGGGGAACATCATCCGCGTGAAGGTGGACGCGGTTCCCCTGATTCACCGCAGCACTCAGGGCGTGAAGCTGATCGATCTGGC
>JAPLJM010000046.1 GCA_026388595.1 Deltaproteobacteria bacterium | reverse complement strand
TCATACCCGTTCGATTTCCTTCAGACCGAAGAGGCCATAGGGCTTGACCAGCAGGATAACGACCAGCACCATATAGGGCACCACATCCCGCAGTGACGGTGACAGATACCCTCCTGTGAAGGTTTCCAGCAGGCCGATGATCAATCCGCCGATAACGGCGCCGCCGATGCTGTCCAGACCGCCCAGAATGACCACGGGAAAAACCTTGAGGCCGATGGCGCTCAGATCATGGACATTGATCCCGTTGATGATGCCCAGCACGATGCCGCTCATCCCCGCGACCAGGGCGGCAATCGCCCAGGAGAGGGCAAAGACGCGTTTCACATGCACCCCCAGCGACAGGGCCGCCCTCTGATTGTCCGCCACAGACCGCATATAGATCCCCTGGGAGGAATATTTAAAAAACAGGCCGAAGAGCACAAGAAAGACCATTCCGATCATCAGGGTGGCCACATAAACGGGCGCAACATGGACGATTCCCCAGTGAATCCCCATGGCCTCCGGCAGGAAGTCAGGATAGGTATGCAGGTTTCCCCCCCACACCAGGAGCAGCAGCCCTTTGAACATGGCTGCCAGGCCCACGGTCAGCATGATGACAAAGATCAGCGGTTCACCGATCAGGGGGCGCAGAAAAACACGCTCGATGAAGAACCCCAGGGCGAAGCAGCCTGCCAGGGTCGCCAGGAAGGCCAGGGGCAAGGGCAGCTTTGCCCAGGTTATCAGCGCCAGAAAGAGAAAGGCCCCGAAGGCCAGCAATTCGCCGTGGGTAAAATTCAGCACGCTGGAGGATTTGAAAATCATGACGAAGCCCATGGCCGACAGGCCGTACAATAGGCCGATACTGATGCCGTTCACGAGCAATTGAATGAAAAAGTCCATAATGGGGCTCTCCTTACAACGATATTATTTTTACCCGCGTTTCCACTTTACCGATCTGACCATCCCGGTATTGAACTTTTGCTTTCACATCCACCTCCGTCTGATCCCGGTACATGGCTTCAACCAGCTTGATATAGAGTCCATAGACAAAGCGCCTGCGCACCTTGCCGGTCCGGGTCAGCTCTTCATCATCGGCGTCCAGGAGTTTATAGAGGAGGAAAAACTTTCTGATTTTCATCACATCGGGCAACTGTTCATTGATCCTTTTGATTTCACTCAGGATCAGCTCCTCCACGGCCTGCTGCTGGGAAAGATCCATGTAGGTCGTGTAAGGAATCATCCGCTCTTCCGCCCAGACGCCCACATTGCCGAAATCGATGTTCACCATCAGAGTGATATAAGGCCGCCCTTCCCCGAAGATGACGGCCTCCTTGATATAGGGACTGAATTTCAAACGGGTTTCAATAAAATCAGGCGAAAAGGCGTGACCACTTTTGTTGCGGATGATCTCCTCTTTGCGGCCGATAATCAGCAGATGGCCGTCCTTATCGACGTAGCCGGCATCGCCCGTTTTCAGCCATCCCTCCTGAAAGGCGGCCTCCGTCGCCTGGAAGTCCTGATAATAGCCGCTGAACACTGCTTCGCTGTGAACAAGAACTTCCTGATCTTCGGAGATCCGAACCTGCATGCCCGGAAGGGGAATGCCGACGGTCTCCAGCTTCACCTGATCATCCGGTTGAATCTGGAAAATGCCGCCTGCCTCGGTAAGGCCATAGCATTGCTTTAAATTCAACCCGATCGTCCGGAAAAAGCCGATCACCTCCGGACTGATAGGATGTCCGCCGGTGAAGGCGCTGCGAAGTTTTGCACAGCCGATGCGATCCAGCAGGGGACGATAGACCGTCACGGCTGCGAACCGGTGCAGCAGGTTCAGATACCAGGGAACCCGGTTGTTCCGGGACGTATGCGCCACCACCCTGTTCCCGATCCTTTCCGCCAGATTAAAAAATTTTCGCTTAATCCAGCCGGCATCGGACATTTTCACCATAATCCGGGAAGCCAGGTCTTCCCAGAAACGGGAAGCGCTGATTAACAGGCAGGGACCGATCTCTCGAAAATCCTCCAGGACGGTTTCCTGGGTCTCCGGAAAGTTCATGGTCATGCCCCCCATGAGGGCAACGCCTACACCCCACATCTGGTCCACAATCCAGGCCGGCGGGGACATGGAAATCCAGTTTTCACCCGGCAGAATCGCCATGGCCTCGATCCAGGCAGCTGCCATGGCGGTCAGGTTCCGGTGGGACAGCATGGCCAGTTTCGGCAGGCCGGTGGTCCCGGAGGTCAAAATCATGACAGCGCAATCATCCCGGCTGCCTCTCTGCAGCTCAGCAGAAAAACGATCGGGATGCTCCCGGTCGAACGCTTCTCCCCGCCGGAGCAGCTCCTGAAAACTGAGGAGCCAGGGATTATCCCCGTAGGTCCTCATACAGGTGGGATCGATATAGATGACGCGGCGGACATGGGGCAGTTTGTTCCGGGCATCCAGGAGTTTATCGGCCTGTTCCTGGTCCTGCACCACCACGCAGGCCGCTTGAATTCGATTGAGGGCCAGACAGAGCTCATCGCTGACGGAAGAGGTAAACAGATTCAGTGTCACTGCGCCCAGGGACTGGACGCCCAGTTCGGCAAACAGCCATTCGGGATGATTGTTGACAATGATCCCCACCGTTTCGCCCCGTTTGAGACCCAGCGACAGCAGTCCCGCACCGACATGCTTCATGTATTGAAAATAGTCCGTCCAGGCGTAGGTCTGCCAGATGCCCAGGGCCTTTTCACGGATGGCGACGGCGCCGTAACCGAGGCGCTCGGCCTGAAGGGCCACGATCTGGGGCAGTGTATTTTCAGTGAGAGGTGCCATCATCGCCGCCTTCTTAAAGTGTTTCCGCATCGCCCAGATAGGCCTTGACCACCTCGGGGTGGCTGCGCACATATGCCGGGGCGCCCTCCGCCAATTTTTCCCCGAAATTCAGGACCATGATGCGCTTTGAGATGCTCATGACAATGGACATGTCATGTTCAACGAGGATCATGGTTTGTCCCCAGGCTTCGTTCAATTCGATGAGGAAGCGAACCATATCTTCCTTCTCTTCCAGGTTCATCCCGGCGAAGGGCTCATCCAGCACCAGCAGTTTTGGCTCCAGCGCCAAAGCGCGACCAAGCTCCACCCGCTTCATGAGACCATAGGGAAGCGATCCCACGTTTTTTTTCCGGATGGCCTGCATTTCGAGAAAATCGATGATCTCCTCCAGAATCTGGCGATGGCGGATTTCCTCTCCGCGAACGGAGGGCGAGAAGAAGGCCGCCACACCCAGCCGGTAATGACAATGGATATGGCGCGCCAGGAGCATATTGGACAAAACGGTCATGCCGGGAAACAACTCAATGTTCTGAAAGGTCCGTCCGATGCCGAGCCCCACAAGCGCATGGGGGGGCAGATGGGTGATGTCCTTCCCGTTAAAGCGGATCTGGCCCGCCTGCGGACGGTAGAACCCGGTCAGGCAGTTCAAAAGGCTTGTCTTGCCGGCGCCGTTCGGTCCGATGACCGCCACCAGTTCTCCGGTATGAACGGTGAGATCGATCTGATGAAGGGCCTTGATGCCGCCGAAATGAAGCGACAGGTTCATCACCTCCAAATCGGCGACGGCATCCTCCCGTTTCCGCTTATGAAAAATACTTGGCTGGCCGCGTAATGATTTCATGATCTCCTGCGCATGTTTAGAGCTTGTCCTTACTTGATGAGTTTAATTTTTTCCTTCCCCGGCGTGTAAAAATTTGTCAAGGGGACGAAGGCACCGTCCTCCCGAACCCGAACCATCCTGGCCTTAAAAGAGGCGCCGTGATCTTTCTGGGTATAGGTGATATTCGGGACGAGGCCATCGAAATTTTCGTTGCGGAATGATTCCATCGCCCTGTTGATCGTGTCGCGGTTGACCTCCTTATAGGTCTGTTGGGCGCGGATGAACGCCCGCTCCATGATCATTCCGATAACGACGCCCTCCCAGTAAGCGGCGTCAAATTTGTCCACGGTCCGGTATCGATTCCAGAGCTCTTTCATGAGCTTGATCCCTGCCGTATTATCGGAAGGCAGCCCGCCGGGAAACTGCATGTTCAGGCGGTCCCTGATCAGCCCCTTGCCCATTTTGAAAAAGTCGGGATCCGTGGATGTCCAGGTTCCGAAAAACTGGGGACTGTAGCCGATCCGGTCGGCGCTCTTGAAGGTGGTGATGATGGTCGCCGGCAGCATCTGCATGAAGACGTACTCCGCCCCCTTCTGCTTGAGACGCAGGAGTTCCGTCGACAGATCCACCGTTTTGGGCGGAAACTCTTCTATGGCGACAATATCGACCTGCTGGCGGGCCGCATAGTCCCGCGTCGGCTGATGAATGGAGCGGCCGTAGGCATTGTTGTAGGTCAGAAGGCCGATCCTCGGCCGCGTTTTTCCCTTGTGAATGGTGCGAATGTAATCAATCACGGCATAACAATCCATCCGGTAACTGCCGAAGGGCAGGTACATGAAGTCGATGGGCGCCTCGAGGATCTCCCAGCTCGTTGAAAAATTGAGGGTCGGGATTTTGTACTGCTGAATGATGGGCTTTGCCGCCAGACCCTCCCCGGCGCCCCATGTGGCAATCATATCCACCTGATCCTGAACGGCAAATTTTCGGACTGCCGCCACCGCCTCGGGGACTTTGTACCCCGTGTCCACCAGGATCATCTCGATTCGCCGGCCGGCGACGCCACCCTTGACGTCATTGACGTAGCGGAAATAATCCTGCTGCCCTTTGGCGTGGTACTGCCCCCAGGTAGAGGCCGGACCGGTCATATTGATTGCCGCGCCGACCTTGATGGTCTTGGCTTCCCCCTGCGCGGTCAGCCCAAACCAGGTTAAGCCTGTAACAACCGTTATCACAACCAGCCGTTTGATAATTCCCTTCATTTTTCCTTCCTCCTTGAAATCAATAAAAAAGGCCATGGAATATTTTCCACGGCCTCCAAAATAAAAAACCGTGGGCAGTTAAAAGGTCTGCCCACGGCGAATGTCTCATGTCAGATCATGAGCGCGGCAGGCAGACCTC
>JAPLJM010000246.1 GCA_026388595.1 Deltaproteobacteria bacterium | reverse complement strand
TTTTTCCGGGCCGGCGGTTTTGACCAGGTTCGTCTGGCTACCGGCGCTGACCTGATGTCTCTGGACCAGCTCGACCAGAAACTCTGGATTGCCCTGAGCTGCCCGACACAGGGGCTGGAATTCGACAGCAGAACCCTGGAACTGCTCGACGCCGATGGCGATGGGCGCATCCGCGTACCTGAAATCATTGAAGCGGTAAAATGGGCGGGGTCCATGTTGAAGAATCCCGACGACTTGACCAAAGGGTCCGCCATCTTGCCGCTCTCTTCCATCAACGATCAATCGCCGGAGGGAAAGCAACTCCTGGATTCGGCAAAGCATATCCTGAAAAACCTGGGCAAGGCGGAAGCAAGGTCGATCACCCTGGATGACACCACCGATACGGCAAAGACCATCGCCCAGACACGGTTCAACGGCGACGGCGTCATTCCCGCCGACGCATCCGATGATGACGCCATTCAAAAGACCATCACCGACATCATCGACTGCATGGGCGCCGACGAAGACCGCAGCGGCAAGCCGGGCATTTCGCAAGAGAAGCTGGACCGGTTTTTTGAAGATGCCCTGGCCTATTCAGACTGGTGGAAGGAAGCGGAAAAGGATGCCGCTGTCCATGGCCGATGCCTCCGCAGCTTTCAAGGCTGTCCGGGAAAAGGTGGATGACTATTTCACCCGCTGTAAGCTGGCCGCTTTCGATATCCGGGCCCTTTCCGCCATGAACCGGCAACAGGAGGAATACATCGCTTTTGCGGACAAGAACCTCTCTCCGATGCTGGAAGAGACCTCGGGTTTTCCGCTTGCGCAGGTCGATGTTGGAAAGGCTTTACCGTTGAAGGCAGGCATCAATCCCGCCTGGATGACAGCCATGGCAGATTTCGATAAGGCGGTGGTCTGTCCGCTGCTGGGAGAGAAGGAGTCGATTGAGGAAACGGAATGGAGGGGCATCAATTCAGCCTTTACCTCTCATGAAGCATGGCTTGCGAGAAAGCCGGGCGCCGCCATGGATAACCTCGGCGTCGAACGAGTGCGTGAGATCCTGGCAGGCGCTGCCCGGGAGGCCATTGCGGAGTTGATTGCCCAAGACAAGGCGCTGGAGCCGGAATTCAGCAACATCACCTCAGTGGACAGGCTTGTGCGATACTATCGGGATCTTTTCACCCTGCTGAATAATTTCGTTTCTTTCAGTGATTTCTATACACGCAAGGAAAAGGCCGTCTTTCAAGCCGGTACCCTCTATTTGGATGGCCGAAGCTGCGATCTATGCGTGCGCGTGGGCGACATGGACAAGCATGCAACCCTGGCCGCGCTCAGTCGCATTTATCTGACTTACTGCGACTGTACAAGAAGAGGAGGAACCGATAAAATGACCATCGCCGCCGCTGTCACAGGGGGCGATTCCGATTTTCTCATGGTGGGACGAAACGGCGTCTTTTACGACCGCCAAGGACAGGACTGGGATGCGACCATCGTCAAGGTTATCGAGCACCCAATCAGTATCCGCCAGGCCTTCTGGAGTCCCTACAAGCGGATGGGTAAAATGATTGGCAACCAGATCCACAAATTCGCCTCGGCCCGCGAGAAGGCGGTCACGGGCAAGGCAGAGGCCGGGATTGCAACAGCAGCGCACAAAGCGGAGGCCGCAAAACCCGCGCCGCCGCCTTTCGATGTGGGCAAGTTTGCCGGTATTTTTGCCGCCATCGGCCTCGCCCTCGGCGCTTTGGGCACGGCGCTGGCCGCAATCTTCACCGGCTTCCTGAAGCTGCTGTGGTGGCAGATGCCACTGGTCATTGCCGGATTGATGCTGATCATATCGTTACCCTCAATGCTCATTGCCTGGCTGAAACTCCGGCAGCGCAACCTGGGTCCCATCCTGGATGCCAACGGTTGGGCGGTCAATGCCAGATGCAGGATCAATGTGGCCTTCGGCGGGTCACTGACGAAAGTGGCTGCCCTGCCGACTGGGTCTGTGCGCAAACTGGAAGATCCCTATGCCGATAAGAAAAGCCCCTGGCCCAGGATAATCCTTCTGGTCTTGATTATCCTCGCCCTGCTCTGGGTCCTCAACCAGCGGGGGTTGCTTTGCCGGTGGACATCAGTCATATTCGGTTAAAAGCCTGACCTGACCCAAGGCTTTTACACGTAACCGATGATCAAGCCGGAATCATTAGACGTCTGCAGGGGGATCCGCCGGATGTCTCTGGCCTTGGCTTTTGCCAGCATCTCCTTAAGCTGCTCTTCGGAATAAGCCTGCCCGGCCGGGGTTCCCAGCAGCATGTTGAGGGCAAACAGGGCCGGATGCAAGGGGCCGTCCATGGTGTTGTCCAGGATGAATTCATGGATGACGATCAGGCCGCCCGGCTGAAGAGCGGAAGCGGCCTTGCGGACGAGTTTCCGGGATTCGTCCGGTCCTTCCGCGTGCAGAATTTGGGAAAGCAGAACCACG
>JAPLJM010000254.1 GCA_026388595.1 Deltaproteobacteria bacterium | reverse complement strand
TACCTTTTCCGCAGCTTCCTGGAGGATCAGCCGTTTTTTCGATTCTTCGATAAAATAACTGACCTTGTAATCCAGTCCAATACCGGGGTACTCCTTGGCGATCGTCTCAAAACGACCCAGCGCGGCCTTGTATTTGCCCTGGATAAAATAAAAATTGCCGACATAAAATTCTTTTTCCGCCAGCCTTTTACGGCATTCCAGCGCCTGCTTCTCCGCCAGGAAGGAAAACTTGCTTCCGGGAAAACGGGCGATCAGCCTTTCAAACTCTTTTCTGGCCTTGATTGTTTCCGTCTGATCGCGGTCGATGGAACCCATCTGATTGTAATGGCACATCCCCAATTGGTATATGGCGTAGGGAAGATTTTCATTGGTGGGGTGCAGATTGATAAAATCACTGTAAGCCGTTTCCGCTTCAACATAGTTCTCATCACTGAAGTGGGAATCGGCGATGCCGAGCTCGGCATTGAGGGCCAGGTTGTGCAACGGGTATTGCTCTTTTACCCGCTGAAAGGCTTCAGCGGCTTTCTTGTAGCGACCCGCCTGATATTGCTCGGCACCCCGCTTATAAAGCCCTTCCGGCGTTGCCCTCGACATGTCGGCTGGACGCCACCACTCTTTTACGTCCCTCCACCAACCACCACAACCGGACAGACCTAAAACAAGCAAAAAGATAATTGGAAGGATAATTTTTTTAGTCATGCGCCCTTTCACGGTATCAAAGTCCCTTTTTTATGAATGTCTCCAGACGATCCCTGGGGACAAGACCGATCAGGGTATCGAGGAGCTTGCCGTCCTTGAAGAGAAGCAGCATGGGAATGCTCCGGACACCATAAGCAGCGGATGTCTTGGGGTTGTCGTCCACATTCATTTTGGCGATCTTGATCCGGTCTTTATAAGACAGGGCGAGTTCCTCCAAAACCGGCCCAATGGCCCGGCAGGGACCACACCAGGGCGCCCAGAAATCAACCAGAACAGGCTTATCTGATTTTATAATTTCCTGTTCAAAATCAATGTCATTCACATGAACAAGGGTGCTTTCCGTCTCCATTTTCAAGCCCTCCTTAATTATCGACAAAAAATAGCAATAAACCCCGATTTGTCAACCTTCCAAACAATGCGGCCGGACTATGCCATATCCGCTTCGGGAATGTCAAATTAAAATGATCCGCTTTTGACAGATGGACGTTGATCTGCTATAAGCGTTCGCAACTTACGGAAGATTCATGGTGAACTATGGGACGGCTGGGCATCATTTCGGGCACGTTGACCCTTCAGGGAAGAGGGATTTTCGGGGAACTCATTGAAGAGCTTGTGGAAAATGCATACGGGGCCGCACTGGTCCTGCATTCCCCTCTTGTTGTGCTGATACCGAGGCATGGCAAGGACCCCCGCCGTCACATCCTGCCCCACCGGATCAACCATCCGGCCAACCTGACGGCATTGAAAGCTCTGGGGGTGGACGAAGTCATTGGAATCAACTCCACGGGCTCCCTTAAGGATAAGTTGCCACCCGGATCCATCGTCATTCCCGATGACTTTATCATGCTCTCCGGGGGGCCCACCCTC
>JAPLJM010000077.1 GCA_026388595.1 Deltaproteobacteria bacterium | reverse complement strand
ATTTCAAGCGGGGTGATGGTCAATGTGCCGTCTTCATCGGTGCGATAGAGCCGTGTCCGGGCCCCGGCCTCATCCAGGACGTCGATGGCCTTGTCCGGGAGATGCCGGTCGTTGATGTGTTTTGCCGACAGTTCCGCCGTGGCATGCAAGGCTTCGTCGGTATAGCTGACATCGTGAAAGGTTTCATATTTATCCTTCAGGCCGCAGAGGATCTGATAGGTCTCTTCAACGGTTGGCTCGGGAATTTCGATGGGCTGAAAACGGCGTGACAAGGCCCGGTCCTTGTCGAAGTATTTCCGGTATTCCTCGAAGGTGGTCGAACCGATGCACCGCATCCTGCTGGAGGTGAGCGCCGGTTTCAGGATGTTCGACGCATCCAGCGAGCCGCCGGAAACGGCGCCGGCGCCGACGATGGTGTGAATCTCGTCAATGAACAGGATGACGCCGTCGATCTTTTTGAGCTCCGTGATGACCTTTTTCAGCCGCTCCTCGAAGTCTCCCCGGAAGCGCGTTCCCGCAAGGAGCGCCCCCATGTCCAGGGAATAGATTTTTGCCTTCTTCAAGGGCTTGGGCACGTTGCCCTGGGCGATCCGCTGGGCCAGCCCTTCGGTGATGGCCGTCTTGCCCACGCCGGCCTCGCCGATATGCACGGGGTTATTCTTGTAACGGCGGCAGAGGACCTGGACGGTTCGCTCAATGATATCCTCCCGGCCGATCAGCGGATCCAGTTCACCGTTCTGCGCCTTCTGCACCAGCTCCGTGGTGAAGGAGGCCAGGATCTTGCTTTCCGGACGGGCCGCGCCCTCCTTTTCCTCTTTCCGGGCAGGCCCCTCGGAGGGCGGGTCGCCGGGAATCACGGGGATGCCGTGAGAAATGTAGTTCAGCAGGTCCAACCGGGTCATGCCCTCATTGTGCAGGAAGAAGGCAGCAGGGGATTCCTTTTCGTCAAAAATGGAGATGAGCATGTCGCCGATGTCCAGTTCCTGCTTCTGTGCGGAAGAGGTGTGCCAGACAGCCCGGTCCATGACGTTCCGGAATCCGGCGCTCTGCAGGGGAGTGCTGCTGTCAGGGGCCTGCGGGAGCTTATTTTTGAAAAAGTCTTCCAGCTTGCCCCGGATGTTCTCGACATCGCCGCCGCACTGCCGGATGATCTCCTTCGGCGTGTCAAAATAAAGCGATGCAAACAGGATATGCTCGGGCGTCAGGTATTCATGTGATCGGACCTTGGCCTCCGTAAAGGCGGCCCGCAAAATATGATTCAGTTCTTCATTGATCTTCATACTTTTTACTTCATGCCTCTTCGTAGCTGCATTTCAGCGGGAATTCATCCTTTTTGGCCATGTGGTGGACCTGGGCAACCTTTGTAGCGGCAATATCATAAGTATAGACCCCGCAGACCCCGGCGCCTTTCCGATGCACGTCGAGCATGATTTTGATGGCCTCTGACGCGGTTTTGTGAAAAACTTTCATGAGGACTTCCACCACAAAATCCATGGTCGTGTAATGGTCATTGTGCAGGACGACCCGGAACATCCGGGGCTCCTCCAATCGGGGTTCGGAATCAACCCCCGGCATTTCTCCAAATGGCGTCTCATGACGGCGATCATCGTTCACAGCCTTACTCCTGCGGTTGCGAAAATCCTCACTCTGATGTCCTCGAGAAATGGCTTCGCCACCGCTTAAAGAATCTTTTTCGCTTCAGAGATGCTCGTATCACATTATGATTAAAAACAAGCCTTTAACTTCATCACTGGAAAGGTGAAAAACATTTGATTGCGCCGCTTGCGAAGCCATTTCTTACCGGTTATGCAAAGCTCATGTGTAATATAAGAGATGGGACGGCGGATGTCAACATGTGAAAGATTTCAGCAACGGCTGACTTCCAGGATCACATACTGATCACTGAAATTCTTGTTGATGTGAAATAAACGGGCGGCGCTGAAGGTGTTCATAAAATGGGCAACGGCGCAGGCCGTCGTGACGTTGCAATTTCCGAAATTTCCGGCGTAATCAAATTCCCTGGCCGGCTGTGATGTTATGGCCTGAACCCTGTTCAACCAAGCTTTTTTCTCAGTCAGGCCCACGGCCGAACCGAAGGAAATGACGGCATTCTGTGACAGCGCATCCGGGTTTGTCTCCAGCCACTGGACGGCGTCATTCTGTGTCTTGAAGGACTGGATGGCGGCTAGTTCACCCATAGCGCCGCCTCTTTCCGATGTCACGTAAAGCCAGCAGCTCCGATCGATTTGATTAACTTGGGTGTTGGAGATGCCGGGAGATGCCGCGAAATGTGATGCGGCGGTGGTGGCTACATCGACCAGACCGATCAGGGCATGCTTGACAAATCCAAGATCCATATCCGCTTTCAGGAGTTCCATGCCCCTTTCAAAGGATAAATTCTGACTGGAAACGGTGAGGTTCCGCCCGCAGAGACCCAGACCCTGGGCAACGTAAAAGGCGGCCGTATTGGCCATGGTGTTGATGAAATTGAAGGGCATGGGCAGGGAATGGCTTCGATAGATCTGGCTCAGCACACTTTCGGTGTCCGCTAAATTTCCGTTTTCCGTGGTCAGGTAGATGGCCGCAGCCCCGTCCGGACAGTGGCGGGCGGCGCAGGAATAGGCGCCGATCAGCGCCAGGAGGACAAATTTGCTGATCCGGCGGAAATGGATCTCAGTATGGCGCTTCAGCTCCTCTTTGAGGGTCTTGACATCCGCCGGTGCGGTTATATGCGCCACGGCGCTATGGATAAACATTTATTTTCTTAACTCCTGTTGCAGATGATCATGGATGTGCAATTGCCGCCGAAACCGAAATAGTTGAGAATGAAGATGCCCGCCGCCATGGGCATATTTTCCGTAACCGGTGTGATCATCAATTCCTCATCCATGACCGTGAAGCCGAGCGTGGCGGGTAGAAATCCTTTTTTTACCGCTTCCGTGAACAGGATCAACTCCACAACCCCGGCAGCGCCCACCGTGTGTCCCACGAATGGCTTGATCCCCGTGACGGGCGGCATTTCCGTCATAAAGACTTGTCGCATGCCATTGGCCTCCATGCGGTCGTTCATTTCACTGCCCGTGGCGTGCGCCTTGACGGCGGCAATATCACCGGGGGTGACGCCGGCGTTGAGCATGGCCTGCCGGATAACCTCGGCAATGACATCGCCTTCCACGTTATGTGTTGTAACATTGAAGGTGTCGCAGAGGTTTGCACCGCCCAGATAGCGGAAGTCCTGAACTCTTTTGCACTGCCGCTCCAGGATGACGGCGCCGCAGGCCTCCCCCATGATAATGCCGTCCCGGTTTTTGTCGAAGGGTTTACAGGCGGACGTCGCCGTGAGCCTCAGGGATTCAAACCCGTAGAAACCGGTGTTGTTGAAAAGATCGTAACCGATGACCAGCGCCCGTTCGAGGCTGCCCTTTTCAATCATGGCGGCGGCATATAACAGGGCATTGGCGCTGGAGGTGCAGGCGGTGGTGAAGGTGTAGCAGGGGCCTTTGATGCCGAAGTGTTTGGATGTTTCGCTGACGATGGCGCCATAGCCGTAGGAGGCCTGTGAAAAATGATTCAGGGCGTCGTCATCTGATTTTTCATAATGGGATTCATAAATCGGGATATCGATGGATGTGGATCCGAAGAAGATGGCCAGATCCTCGACCTCCCGCTGCAGCAGGCCGGCATCTGCAATCGCCCTGGCAACCGTGTCAAAAAGGATTTTGTAGAAATAGGTTTCCACATTGTTCCGGACGGTCTGATCGTGCGGGTGTATCCGATAATAGGGTCGGCTCGTCGCCGGATCGGCCAGGGAAAGGGGGATCAGGTCCATGGGGGCCTGCTTCTGCTGAAGGCAGGCCATCATCATGTCCAGGTCTTCGCCGAGTGAACAGGTCAGGGATTTCCCGGTAATAAAAACGGGATTCTTCACGGAGCCTGCTCCGGATAAAGAAAATCGGCAAAGGTGTTGATGGATGTCATCACCCGCCGCATCTGCTTGCTGTCGGTGATGGCAATGCCGTATTCCTGCTGGACGGCGATGGATATCTGCAGGGCGTCGATGGAATCCAGTCCCAGTTTTGTGTTCCTTCCGAACAAAGGGACATCATCTTCAATGTCCCCGATCTCAATCCGGTCCGCCAGATCACAGGCGTCGATAATCAGTTTTTTCAATGCAATTTTGAAATCTACGTCCTCAGAACCCCTCATAAACGATAATGTCCTTCATTCGAAATAGTTGAGACCCTTGCATAAACGATGAAAAATGGTTCGCAAGCGGTGAATCAAATGTTTTTCGCCTTTCCAGTGCTGACGTTAACCGCTTGTTTTTAATCATGATGAGACATGAACATCTCTGAAGCGAAAAAGATTTTTGAGCGGCGGAGAAGCCATTTTTCATCGTTTATGCAAAAGCTTGACGCAGCATATGGACTTTTTAAGAAGCCGTCAACCTTCTTTTCAGGATGACGGATGTCAATCCCAGCATGACCATCCCCAGCACCATCAATGCCAATGCCTTTGGCCACACATCCCCGATGTCGCCGTTTCGGAGGAAAACATCCAGAAATCCTTCCAACCCCCAGGACATGGGCGATAAATCGGCCAATTTCTGCATATATTCAGGCATGACGAACTTGGGAATCATGATGCCGCCCAAAGCGCCCAGGATGATGTTGAAGACGCCGCCGATGGTGACGGCCTGTTCCGTCGTCCGGGAAATTGAGGCAATCAAAAGCGCCACCGAGATCGCACAGAAGCTGATGCTGGCGGTCATGAGCAGCAGGCCGCCCCAGGAGTGTCCCAGGGTGAGGGCGGCGCCGCCCAACAGCGGCACAACATACATGCCGATCAGGATCATGAGCGTCGCCTGCACCAGGTTGATCAGGAAATAGGGGATCATCTTGCCGCCAAGAATATAAACCTTAGAAATATTTATGCTTTTCAATCGTGTGAGCGTGCCCTGTGTCCGTTCTACGATAAAGGTGTTGGAGATGGGCATCACGATGAAGAACATGGAAAAGACAAGCCAGGCCGGTACGCTCTGCTGGACGGCCGTGGGGATTTTCAGCCCCTGTGTGCTCTTATAAACGTATTGGACGCCGATTTGTGATTCGGGAGATTCGAGGAGTTTCTGCTGGTCGATACCTGCCAGTTTCAGCCATTGTTCACGCGTTTTGATCAGATTTTCGACCCTGATTCTGGCCATTCGGCCGGCGAGGATATTTTTCATCACCATCTGCGTATGCGTGCCTGCCGTCGGGTTGACCAGCAGCAGAACCGGCGGCGCTTCGGTGCCGCTACCCTTGTTTTCTGCGAAGGCTGTGAAGCGGTTGGTGACGATGAATGCGAATTTATAGTCCTTTTCAAACATTTCCCGGCTTGCCTGCAGGGTCGTCAACCCAGGATCCAGCCGATGCAGCCTCAGGTTGTCCTCCTTGCCAAGGGCCTCCAGTAACTGCTGCGCCGCCACTCCGCTGTCCTGATTGACCACGAGCACATCCAGCTTGACGCGGCTATGAATATCAAAGAGATCCTGCATGGCCAGCGACATGATCAGGATAAAGGCTGCGGGCATGATAAACAGCACCGCCACCGCATGGATGTCCCTGCCGATGACCCGAAACTCTTTTTTCAGGATGTAATAAAATCTCGTCA
>JAPLJM010000235.1 GCA_026388595.1 Deltaproteobacteria bacterium | reverse complement strand
CTGTTGATCGTGGCGGGCGTGCCGATGACGCCCACATTTCTGCTTTTTGTCTTGGCAACGGCCATGCGCGCGCCGGCATCGATGACATCCAAAACCGGCACGGGCGACATTTCCTGGACAGGTTCATAGGCCACGGAAGCGATTGTGTTGCAGGCGATAATGAGGAGCTTCACCTTCTGCTTCAGAAGGAATTCCGTTATTTGTTTGGCGTAACCGGTAATGGTTTCCACCGACTTGATGCCATAGGGAACCCGGGCGGTGTCGCCAAAATAGGTGATATTCTCAAAGGGCAGTCGCTCCATGAGGGCGCGCACCACGGTCAATCCGCCGACGCCTGAATCAAAGACGCCGATGGGATGTACCAGCTTCAGATTCATGGGATCTCCCCTTGATTGTCTTTCTCGTTTTCCATGACCGGGGTGGTCTGGTGCTTGCGGCTTCCGGTGTATAATTCATACGTCAGCAGCCGGCACTCGATCTCGCCGTTGAAAAAAGGAATCCTTCGTTTCGTTTTGAGCCCGATCTTTTTGGCAAGGGCAAGATTTCCGGTGAAAATATATCCCTGATAGCCCAACCCCTGCTGCTTGAAAAAATCACCGATCCCCTGATAAATTTCCTCCAGCGCGGTCATCTCCCCCAGACGCTCTCCGTAGGCCGGATTGAGCATGATCATCCCGCTCCCCTCGGGAACAGGCGTTTCCAGGTAGTCACAGACGGCAAATTCGATCAGGTGATCCACCCCTGCCGTCCGGGCATTTTGCACCGCCGCATCAACGGCTTCCTTACGGTTATCCGTTGCCAGTATCTTCCCCGGCAACTGTTTCCGGACCGCTTTTCTGGCCCTGGTCCGCATCTCCCGCCAACGGGAAGGCGGAAATCCCTTCAGATGCATAAATCCGTAATTGCTTCTCACGAGCCCCGGCGCCCGGTCCAGGGCAATCAGGGCGGCTTCAATGGCAAGCGTCCCGCTGCCGCACATGGGATTGATAAAATTGCCTTCACCCTGCCAGCCGGCAGCCATGAGCACCGCCGCAGCCAGGGTCTCCTGCATGGGCGCCTGAAGGGGGATCTTCCGGTATCCCCGTTTGGACAGGGAGTCACCGGAAGTATCGAGATAAACCAGGACCTGGTTGTTTCTCCAGTAAAGATGGATCACGGTGCGGTCCCGGGCCGAGCCCGAGTCGGGCCGTCGGTCACTGATCTGCCGAAACCGGTCCACCACCGCATCTTTGCTTTTCAGGTTTACAATACGTCCGTCATGGATGGCCGGGGTATCGGCAAAGGATGTGACACACACATAACCGTTGGTGTCCAGAACATCTTCCCAGGGAAGCCGCACCAGATGACCGTAGAGTTCCTCAAGGGTGTTTGCCCTGAAGGCATGATGGAGGTAGAGAACCCGATGTGCCGTGCGGAGATTCAGGTTAAGCATCATGGCATCTTCAAGGGCACCTTCCGTTTCAACAGCCGCTTCGCCCACCGCGAGAACCGGAAAATTCAGGGAGTTCAGCTCGGCTTGCAGGTAGGGTGAAACCCCCTTGGCGCAGGTTGCAATTATTTTACTCTTTTTCAGCCATAGCGACATGGCGCATTATTAGCACAAATCCCGGCAAATGGACAGGAAAAGAGATTGATTAAATCATGAATATTTGTTAGTTTCCCGGCCGGAGTGAAAATTCAACAGCCCAAAAAAATTATTCGCCATGGATCCTAAGAAAATTCAAAATATTATCTTTATCAGTCTCCTGGGGCTGGTCACCCTTGTGTTTCTCTACCTGTTAAAGCCTTTTTTCACACCCATTTTCTGGGCAGCGGTTATCGCCGGCATTTTCAAACCCTTTTATGAACGGCTCCTGTTGAAACTGAATCGCCCCAATCTCAGCGCAACCCTGATGCTGCTCATGATCGCTTTGATCATTATCCTGCCGGCCAGCTTCATTGCCAGCCTCCTGATAAACGAATCCCTGCAGGTCTACGACTCCATCAGCACAGATACGAGCGCCGTTGAACAGAAATTTCGGGACACCTTGAGTGCGGTGACCAATCACCCATACATCAAACATTTCAATATGAATGATCAGTTCATCATCGACAAGTTCACGGAGGCGGTTAAAAGCATTGCCAATTATATATTTGTACACCTGACAAACCTTACCCAGGACACCCTTGTTTTTCTCATCCAGTTTGGCGTGATGATTTACACGCTCTATTTCTTCTTTCGGGATGGCGATAAAATACTCAAGCGGACGATGCGCATGTGCTTTCTGGAATCAGGGAAAGGGAAAGTCCTCTATGAGCAGTTTATTGCCACAGCGAGGGCAACCCTTAAGGCGACCATGCTCCTGGGCGGCCTGCAGGGCATCTCCGGGGGAATCATCTTCTATATCGCGGGCATTGAGGGGGCCATCATCTGGGGCCTGCTCATGGTGGTGTTGGCGATTCTGCCCGGCATCGGCTGTTCCATCATCTGGGCGCCGGCGGGTGTGATCATGCTCCTGGGCGGCCATCTCTGGCAGGGGGTTGCCATTCTGACCTTTGGAATGCTGGTGATCGGCCTGGGAGACAACCTGCTGAAGCCCCTGCTTATTGGTAACGACGTGGAAATGCATCCTCTTTTGATTTTTCTGTCCACCCTGGGCGGTTTGGTGGTGTTCGGTCTGTCCGGTTTTGTCATAGGCCCGATCATCACATCGCTCTTCCTGGCCATTTGGGATATGTACGACCAGAGTTCCGAGAACGCCTTACCGGGTCGTGGCCCGTTTTCGCAATGATGAAAGTATTTGCAATTAAACTGCCCATATGGTTTATAAAGCGCATTGGTTGCAACAAAAAGACCAACACCAACCGTTGAAAAATGAGGATTTGGCCTATGTTCGAATCATGGATGAAGCGGGATGCATATCCATTTATAAAAAATGTCTTTAAGGCATCGATCTCATTTTTACTCCTCTTTTTCGTCGTCGGTTGTGCACCGACCCTCTATTCCGTGGATGTAAAATACTTGACATCGGCCACCACCCTGCCGACTGCCGCCAGCGGCCAGAAATTCGTAGTAACCGTCGCTACTTTTAACGATCTACGGCCCGGCGGGAAGGACTTGTTGATTGGCCGGGTAACCACCGCCATGGGCGGCCTCACTTCTGTCATTCCGAAAAACATGAACCCACCGGATGCCGTTTCCACCATCGTAAAAGATGTCCTGGTGAAATCAGGGTATCAGGTTTCTGTAACCAGGCCTGCATGGAATCTTCAGGCGAGCGCCATCCAGAATGATTGGGGTAAAATTCTTGTCGGCGGCAACATCGATGAACTTGAAATCACCTGTGAGAACGACATCCCGATCAAAACATACAATGCCCGCATCAAGCTGACCGTGGTGGTTGCGGATGCCCAGACCGGAAATATTATCTATCAGGTCTCAACAGCCAGTAAAAACTCATTGGAGCATGTTTATTTTTCGGAAGAAATGCTGGGGCAGCAGATCAGCGGCGCCATCACGGAGGCTGTTGAAAAGGTATTCGAAGGCAATGTGCTGAAAGAAAAAATTAAGGACGCTTTGAAGTAGCCCCTCATAAATTACCGATCCTGAAACAATCCTAAGGCCATTCCTGAACGACTTTACGGAAAGTCCTTCTGCTGCGCATTGCGCTCCTGCCAGGCCCATGATAAGGTCCGCCCGTCTTTCAAGATAAATGAGGAGTTTAGAGCAATGCAACCATCAGATATTATTAAAAAAGCAAAACATGCAGGCAGTATCGCCCTTACAGAGGCTGAATCCAAGCAGCTCCTAAAATATTACGGCATCCCCGTGGTTCAGGAGTGGGTTGTCAAAACAGAAGCGGATTCTGTCCGGCAGGCGAAAGAAACCGGATTCCCTGTGGTCCTGAAGGGGCTAGGGGCAAAGCTGACACACAAAACGGAGCGCGGTCTGGTCAAGGTGAACCTGCAGAACGCAACCGAGGTCCGGAAGGCCGCCCGGCAGGTTATTCAGGCAGCCGGAGCGGATCTGGAAGGGCTGTTGATCCAGCCCATGCTCATCGGAAAGCGTGAATTTGTAGTCGGGCTCTTCCATGATGCCCAGTTTGGTCCGGTTGTCATGTTCGGGCTGGGCGGCGTTTTCACCGAAGCCCTGAGTGACGTGGTCTTCCGCATCGCGCCACTGGATGAGGTTCAGGCGGGACAGATGCTTGACGAATTGCGTTCATCTGATCTGCTGGGGCCCTTTCGCGGTGAGCAGCCGGCAAACCGGCAGCAGCTCATCCAAGCGCTCGTCGGGCTGTCCCGTCTGGCCGCGGAACAGCCCGAGGTAACGGAAGTGGATATCAATCCGCTGCTGGTCGGCGCCGACGGGCAGGTCACGGCTGTGGACGCCCTCGTGATTCTCGGGGAGCGGCCGGTCGCAAAGGCGGTTCGCCCGCCGATTGATCCCCGTGCGATCGGAAACCTCTTCTATCCCCGCTCCATTGCCTTTGTGGGCGCGTCCGCCGAATTCGGTAAATGGGGGCAGAGTCTTTTTTCCATCCTGGTGGCCGGTCATTACAAAGGCCGGATTCATCTTGTCAACCCAAAAGGCGCCGATATTGCCGGCCGACCGGTTTACAAAACCATCATGGATATTCCGGAATCCGTGGATCTGGCCGTTGTTACCATTCCCGCCGCCAGGGTCCGGGATCTGATTCCGGAACTGAAGGCCAAGGGCGTCAAAAACATGCTGCTGATCAGTTCCGGCTTCAGTGAGACAGGGGAGCAGGGGCGGCAAATGGAGGAAGACCTGGTCCGGGAAGCCCGTGCAGCGGACATTCTAATCCTTGGGCCCAATACCATGGGCATCTGCAACCCCCACCTTTCCTTTTACTGTACGGGCACCCATGCATGGCCGAAACCCGGCTCCATTGCACTGGTCGCCCAGTCAGGGAACCTGGGCACGCAGCTCCTGGCCTTTGCACAAAGCGAAGACATCGGGATTCGCGCCTTCAGCGGTTCCGGCAATGAGGCAATGATCACCATTGAGGACTATCTGGACGGGTTTGAAGTCGATGAATTGACCCGGACGGTGGTTCTCTATATTGAAAGCGTCAAGAACGGACGGCGTTTTCTGGAATCCGCCCGCCGGGTCGGCCGGAAAAAACCCGTTGTCGTTCTCAAGGGCGGGCGTACCGACGCAGGGAATCGCGCCGCCGCGAGCCACACCGGGGCAATGGCTTCGAACATCCGCATTTTTGACGCTGCCTGCCGCCAAGCGGGCGTTGTCCTGGTGGAGCAACCTATGGAGCTGCTTGATCTTTCCGCGGCCTTCTCGTCACTGCCGCTGCCCCGGGGAAACCGGGTGGGGATTGTGACGCTGGGAGGCGGCTGGGGCGTCGTCACCACGGACCTCTGTTCCGAGCAGGGCCTGGAGGTGCCGGATCTCGAGCCTGAAATGATCGCCCGCATCGATCGGATTCTTCCCCCTTACTGGAGCCGTTCCAATCCCATCGATCTGGTGGCCGAAATGAATCCGCAGATTGCGATGACGGCAACGGAAGAGCTTTTGAAATGGGATTGTTGCGACGCCGTCATCCATCTGGGTATCCTGGGGCGCATGATCTTCGTCGGCCCCCTGATCCGGTCAGCCCTGGCGGCCGACCCGACCATGAACCGGGCGCTGCTCGATGAAATTCCCCGCCAGATACGCCAGTTTGAAGCGGAATATATCCGTTTCATTGTGAACCTGATGGAAAAATACGGCAAGCCGGTCCTGGGTGTCAGCCTCATGGGCGATGAACAGACCCGAATGGTGCTCGAAATCGAAGGAAGCCCCTATAAAAGCATCTCCTTTCTGACACCGGAGAGGTCCGTCAAGGTTCTGGCCAAGATGGTTGGCTATCAGCAGTGGCTGCAAAGCGAAGAAAAGCGCAACAAGATTTTGATGTAAATAGATGAAAACATTATTGACCTCCATGAGGCTTCGTCGTATGGATGAACATCGAAAAAAGGATGACGATTCTTGAGTAAAATATACATGGTCCGGCACGGACAGGCCTCCTTTGGAAAAGACAACTACGACCAACTTTCTGAGAAAGGGCGGAAGCAGTGCGGGATTCTCGCCGAACATCTTATTCGAACTGGGTTCTCCTTTGATGCCGTCTATGCCGGCAATATGATCCGGCAGAAAGACACGGCACATGAAGTCATCTCCATTTACCGGGCGCGGGGTTACGCCCCGCCGGAGCTGTGCATCTTCAATGAATTCGATGAGTACAGTTCCCGGGACATCATCATGGCCCACCTTGATGATGTTGCCCGTAAGGACCCTTCCCTGAAGGCGGACATGGAAAACTTCTATGCCGATAAAAAAGCCTTTCAGCGGGTTTTTGAAAAAATCATGGTGCGATGGATTTCCGGCGAAGCTGACAAGCCGGGAATCATCCGCTGGCAGGATTTCCGTGAGCGGGTGCAAGCCGGTTTTCGGAAGGTCATGGCGAAAAACGGCCGAAAAAAAAATATCTTGATCTGTACCTCCGGCGGTCCGATTTCCGCAGCGGTGCAGATGGCCCTGGGTCTATCCGATGAGAAAGCCCTGCGGACCGCCTGGCATATCGTCAATACGTCGGTGACGACATTCGTTTATGATCATGACCGGGTGGCGCTAACGGCTTTCAACAATGCCGCCCATCTTGAATTGCTAAATGATTCCGGATGGATAACATATCGATAAAGAACAGGAGGCGGTCGTGGCGTTTGCACACCCTGCAATGACCAGAGCGAATCGGGCAAGTATTTCAGATCATGTGAACAAAACAGGAGGTTGATGATGGATTTTACCGTACATGAAAAAATGCAGGCTGTCATCGGGATGATGGCGGAATTTATCGAAAAGGAACTGATTCCACTGGAGCCCGAATTTTTAACGAAAGACTTCAAGGCAATGCTGCCTGAGCTGGCCGAGAAGCGGCGGATGGTCAAGCAGATGGAATTATGGGCCCCCAACCATCCGAAAGAATTCGGGGGCATGGGACTGGACCTGATGGACCATGCCCTGGTGTCTGAAGTCCTGGGCCGGTCGCCGCTGGGACATTATATCTTCGGATGTCAGGCCCCCGATGCCGGAAATATCGAGATTCTCCATAAGTACGGAACGGAAAAGCAACAAAAAAAATATCTAAAGCCCCTGGTGGACGGGGATATCCGGAGCTGCTTTTCCATGACGGAAGTAGAGCTTCCCGGCTCCAATCCCGTCATGATGGATACAACAGCCGCCAAAGACGGCAATGATTATGTGATTAACGGCCAGAAGTGGTACTCCAGCTCTGCAGACGGCTCCGCCTTTGCCATTGTCATGGCCGTGACCAACCCGGAAGCCGCCCCCCATCTGCGTGCAAGTATGATCATCGTACCCACCGATACCCCTGGGTTTAACCTCGTGCGGAACATCTCCGTCATGGGCCATGCGGGCAGCGATTATTTCAGCCATGGCGAAATTCTCTATCAGTCCTGCCGGGTCCCCCAGGAAAACCTGCTGGGACCGGAGGGGTTCGGTTTTGTGATTGCCCAGGAGAGGCTGGGACCGGGTCGGATTCATCACTGCATGCGCTGGATCGGCATATGCCATCGGGTCTTTGACCTGATGTGCGCCCGGGCCTCTCAGCGGATCATCTCACCGGATCGCAAGACCCTGTCCACCCAACAGATCATTCAGTCGTGGATTGCAGAATCCGCTGCCGACATTCAAGCAGCGCGGCTGATGACGCTCCATGCCGCCTGGAAGATCGAAAACCTGGGCGTCAAGGAGGCTCGGGAGGATATCGCACTCATCAAATTCTTCGTCGCCAATGTGATGCAGAATGTCATTGACCGGGCCTTACAGGTCCATGGCGGGCTGGGGATGACCGATGATACCATCATTTCTTTCTTTTACCGGCACGAGCGGGCAGCCCGCATTTACGACGGCCCCGATGAAGTGCATAAAATGTCTGTCGCCAGAAGGATTCTCAAGGGGTATTCAGGCCGATAGAACAAATAGCCACAGGAGTGAACCATGGATTTTATCGACAAGACAAAGCCGATTCGTGAAGGTGAGGATTTTGAAGTGGCAAAGGTGGAGGCGTTCCTGAAGGACACCATTCCCGGACTTCAGGGAACGCTGGTGGTAACGCAGTTTCCCGGCGGCCATTCCAACCTGACTTATCTATTGAAAATGGGAGACCGTGAAATGGTCTTCCGGCGGCCTCCCTTCGGTCGCAAAGTTAAGACTGCTCATGACATGGGACGGGAGTATCGCATCCAGAAAGCCCTGAAGCCTCTCTTTCCCTATTGTCCGGAACCATTGGCCTGCACAGAAGACGAATCGATTATCGGTTGCCCTTTTTACGTCATGGAGCGGATTAAAGGTATCATTCTGAGAAAGGATCTGCCCAAAGGACTGTCCTTTACACCGGAAAAGGCAAAAATTCTCTGCGAAAACCTCATTGATGTTTATGTGGCCCTTCATCATGTGGATTATAAAAAAGCCGGGCTGGAGAGCTACGGCAAACCGGAGGGTTACGTCAAGCGGCAGGTGGAGGGGTGGTCAGGGCGTTATCGGAGTGCACGGACGGAGGATGCGCCGGATTTTGAGCCGGTCATGGCCTGGCTTCATGACAAAATACCGGGCGATAGCCTTCAGGCCTCCGTCATTCATAATGATTATCGTTTTGATAACGTGGTATTGGATCCGCGGAACCCGCTGAAGATCATCGGCGTCCTGGACTGGGAAATGGCCACCATCGGTGATCCGCTGATGGATCTCGGAGGCGCCCTGGCCTACTGGATTGACCGGGATGATCCGCCGAACATGCAGGCCATCCGGATGGTGCCAACCCAACTGGACGGCATGATGACCCGGAGGGAGTTGGTCGACTGCTACGCCGAGAAGATGGGCATTTCCATTGAGCATATCGATTTTTATTATTGCTTCGGCCTCTTTCGCCTCGCCGCGATTGCTCAGCAGATTTATTACCGCTTCTACCACGGTCAAACCAAAGATGAACGTTTCAAGCATATGATTTTTGCAGTTCATGTGCTGGAAGAAGCGGCCAAAAGCGTCATCGGAAAATCCGATCTATAAAGGAATTTTTTTCTTATTATGATTCACAAGGAGAAAAGCAATGATGCAGCGTGACCTGTTTCTTTTGGAAAATAAAACCGCCCTGGTAACCGGTGCCAGCCGTGGCATCGGCGAGGCCATCGCCAAAACGCTGGCCAGCCACGGCGCCCAGGTGATCCTGGCCAGCCGGAAACTTGATGATCTGAAACGCGTGGAAGATGAAATCATCAAGGCCGGCGGGAAGGCCGCCAGCATCGCCTGCCATACGGGAGAGATGGCGCAGATTCACCATTTATTCAGTGAAATTAAAACCAAATATAAGCGCCTCGATATCCTGGTCAATAATGCCGCGACCAATCCCTTTTTCGGAGATGTGCTAAGCGCCGACGAAAAGGCCTGGGACAAAACCTTTGCCGTCAACATGAAAGGCGTCTTTTTCATCAGCCAGGAAGCGGCCAGAATGATGAAGGACCAGGGTGGCGGCGTGATTGTCAATGTGGCTTCGATTAACGCCATCCGCCCGGCGCCCTTCCAGGGCATCTATTCCATCACGAAAGCGGGAATCGTCGCTTTGACCAAGTCTTTTGCCAAGGAACTGGGGCCCCTGAACATCCGGGTGAACGCCCTGCTTCCGGGTTTGACGGATACGAAATTTTCATCGATGATGATCAGCAATCCCGATATCATGAAAATCATTCTGCCCTCGATTCCCCTGGGACGGGCCGCAAACCCCGAAGAAATGGCAGGCGCCGTCCTCTATATGGTTTCCAATGCTTCTTCCTATATGACGGGGGCCTGCATCGTGGTGGACGGAGGAATGCTGGCGTAACACTGGCAAAGGAGGCAGGCTTTGCGTGGCGTAAACCCGGCCCCAGAGGGCAACCCCCCGAAAACCCCGTGCCGCTCCCTTTCTGGGTTCCTGTGTTATCAAATGCGAATGCAAGCAAAAAAGCCGATGTTCCACGTGAAACATCAATGAGACGATTGGAGCGGACAGAGGTTACATTTGGGGTTTTTCTTCCTGCAGAATTGCTTCCCTGTGTTCACCAGCAATGCATGATACTGGTTAAAAAGCGGAGCGCTTGGGGGCATGCTGGTCATGAAAAGCGCTTGAATATCTGCATAGCGGGCGTTGTCGGCGATGATACCATGCCTTTGCAAAATCCTGCGGGTGTAAGCATCAATGACAAAGACGGGTTTCCCGCCGCCATACAGGAGAATGCTGTCGGCTGTCTCCTCGCCAACCCCGTGGACAGACAACAATTTATTCCTTAAAATCCAAAGGTCTTCTGCAAACAATGCATCCAAATTATTTTGATACTCTTGATTTAGAAAATTAAGAAAGGCCTTCAGGCGTTTTGTTTTGACCCTGTAGTAGCCTGCGGGCCGAATCAGATCGGCGAGGTGCGTGTCCGCTATGTGCAACAATCTTTCAGGATGAAGCAGGTCTCTCGCTTTCAGCTGATCCAGGGCCGCTTCCACATTTTTCCAGGCCGTGTTTTGGGTCAGAATCGCTCCGACAATGACCTCGAAAGGGGAGTCGCCGGGCCACCAGCGCAGATTACCGAAATATCCATTGAGAATCTCGTAGATTTTTTGAAGCGAAGCGCGACCCTGTGCGGCCTGAGTCATCCTGATCTCATTCCCCCTGCCTGGTGACTTCGAAATAAATCCATCGGTGGTGCTGCACTTTATCCGGTCTCATTGCTGCGTATAATCACTTGCGCCCAATTCCACAGAAAACATCTCACTAGAGCTTTGCATAACCGGTGGAAAAGGGTTCGCAAGCGGTGAATCAAATGTTTTTCACCTTCCCAGCACGAAAGTTAACAGCTTGTTTTTTTATCATAATGTGACATGAACTTTTCTGAAGCGAAAAAGATTCATGAACGGCGGCGAACCATTTTTCAAAGGTCCTCTCATGTCTATTTCCAATGGATCTTTTTCTGGGACTGTCCTGGATAGCACGCTTTTCAGACCCTTATCCGGTGCTTCAAAGCGGGACTATCGGCGGAGCGCCACATAATAGGTCGATTTCCCCCGTTTAATCAGCAGCAGGACACTGTTTTTTGCAGACGGTTTTGATATTTCCCGTTGGTAATCCTTCAGTGAACTGATATTTACCTTATTGACCTGGAGGATAATATCCCGCGGCTGTATCCCCACTTCGTCGGCAGGACTGCCTTCATCAACATCCGTCACAATAACGCCCTTTGATCTGGGAATATCGAGCTGACGTGCAATTTGCGGTGTAATGTCCTGAACGGTCATGCCGAAAGATACGTTCCCGTCAACACTTTCCCTGGCAACCTCCGGCCGGTCTTTTCTTTCGGCAACTGTCACCTGGAACGTCTTTTCCTGTCCATCCCGCAGGACTTTGACGCTGACTTTGTCACCTACGTGAAAAGTGGCAATCAAGATAAGCAACTGGTGGGAATCCTTAATTGTTTTTCCATTGATGTCCAGGACCACATCACCCGGCCGGAGTCCCG
>JAPLJM010000085.1 GCA_026388595.1 Deltaproteobacteria bacterium | reverse complement strand
CTCATGCTTTTTACGGATAACAGGAAGCAGCGCTCAGACTTGCTTTCCCCACCAAAATGCCACCTTACGACACATTATCAATAGATTGGCCGGGAAAGTCAATCCTCGACTTGTATTTGACAGATGGGTGAATGCGGATCTTGAAAAGTGGTATGAACCGACAGTTGAGGCCTACAAGTCCACACTTTCATGGGATAAAGACAATTGAAGATTAGGTTATAATATGTAAAAGTTAAGATCCGTTGCCGCGTATTCCTGATTCATGATAAAGTCAATCTTCAAAACAATCCCTGATCCTTTCGGTTTACCTGCCCGCAGATCATCATCCTTGATGCGGCTCACCTTGTGTCCATTGCGGAAGAAAAAGTGATATTTTCAGGTGTTGCGAGCAACGTATAAAGTCTTTATCAACCGACAAGCTTGTTCTGAACGGCGTAGAGCGTGATCTCGGCGTTGTTTTTCATTTTCATCTTGTCCAGAATGTGCGTGCGGTAGGTGCTGATCGTCTTCACGCTCAGGCAAAGTTCATCGGCAATCTCCGTGACCGTCTTGCCGGAGGCGATCATCAGCATGACCTGGTACTCCCGGTCCGAGAGGGTTTCGTGGGGCGGCTTGGAGGCGTCGCCATCCAGGTAGTAAGCCAGTTTTTCCGCCAGGGAGGCGCTGATATATTTCCCGCCTTCGGATATTTTTCGAATCGCTGCGATCAGTTCGTTGGGTGCGCTGGCCTTGGTCATGTAGCCGGAGGCGCCTGCCCGCAGCGCCCGGATAGCGTATTGTTCTTCCGGATAGATGCTCAGAATCAGCACAGGGAGCTTGGGTTTTTCACTTTTCAAATCTTTCAGGACTTCCAGACCGCTCCGGCCGGGCATGGAAATATCCAGCAGCACGAGGTCGTAATCTTTTTTTCTTATATAATTGAGAACTTCCTGTCCGTTGGCAGCTTCATCGGCCACCAGCATATCAGGCATGTCGGAGATGACCTGCTTAAAGCCCGCGCGTACGATGGGATGATCATCGGCAATCAAAATCTTGATCTTTTTCATTCTTTATTCTCCCTGGCCTCTTTTTCCTGGAGGGGAATATTAATTTTCACCATGGTTCCCTTTCCCGTCTTCCCGACGATCTTTACATCGCCGCCCCAGTAGTTGGTCCGTTCCTTGATCCCCAGCAAACCGAAGGAGTTCGGTTTCGCAATCTGGGTTTCCGTAATGCCCGTGCCGTTGTCCCGGACGGTAAGTTCTACCTTTTTATCCGTTTTCTTCAAACATACCGTTACTTTGGTGGCTTCAGCATGACGGGCGATATTGGTCAACGTCTCCTGGAAAATCCGGAAGATGGCCGTGGAAAGATCAGGATCCAGCACCAGATCCTCCGGATCGACGGCTACCTTGCAACGGATGCCCGTCCTCTTCTGGAATTCCCCGGCCTGCCAGCCGATGGCCACCGCCAACCCCAAATGGTCCAGCATCCCCGGGCGCAGATCCATGTAAATCCGCTTCAAGGTCTGCATGGTCATATCCACCAGATTGATCATGGAAGCCGTCTGATCACGCAGGGGCGTCTGCTCCTCCGGAATTTTCTTGCTCAACAGGACCAGTCCCGTGTTCAGCGCCGTCAACAACTGTCCCAGTTCGTCGTGCAGCTCCCGGGCAATCCGGGTCCGTTCCTTCTCCCGGATGGACTGGAGATGGGTGGATAGATTGCGCAACTGCTCCCGGGACCGCTCAATTTCCGTCTTCGCCCGCTTGCTGTCTGTGATATCCTCATAGGTAATGACAATGCTTTTCTTTTTCAACTGCTTGCCGATGCGCGAGGCGCTGACCATACACTCGATATCGGTCCCATCCTTGCGCCGGCAGGAGAACTCCGCCGCAAAGGTCCGTTTCTTCTCCAGCACGGAATAGAGATCCCTGGCAATAGCTTCATACACCTCGTCCGTGCGATAGAGCACACGGGTGCTCTCCCCGATCAGATCCTTGGCCTTCCAGCCGAACACCGCCTCCACGCCGTCATTGGCGAAGATGATCCGCCGGTCCTGCAGGCCGATCACGGCATGGGGGATGGCTTCCAGGATGGAGGCCTCCAGGGCCTCCAGCTCGGCCAGTTTGTTCCGGGCTTCAATCTGCTCGGTAATGTCCATGGAATTCCCCAGCACCGCCCGCTCTCCTCCCCAGGGAATGAGCGTGACCGTTTCCATGATCCAGCGAATCCGACCGTCTTTTGTGACAATCCTGAACTCATGGGGAGACGTTCTTTTGTGGTTGAGCATTTCCTTTGAATTCCGGATGACCTTCTCCCGGTCATCGGGATGGACAAGTCTCAGAGAATCCATGCCCGCCAACTCTTTTGCACTGTATCCGGCATACTTGGCGGCGTTGTGGTTGACGAACTGAAAGGCCCCGTTCTGGACGACATAGACACCGGCCTGAGAGCTGTTCGCCATGGTTTTATAGGCAGCCTCGGCCCGCTTGCGGTCGGTAATGTCTTCATAGGTGATAACTACGTTTTTCTCTTTTAAGGTTTCGCCGATCCGCGAGGCGCTGACCATGCACTCAATTTCTGTGCCGTCCTTGCGCCGGCAGGGAAACTCCGAGCGGAAGGTCCGCTGGTGCTCCAGGGTCGAATACAGGTCCTGGGCGATGGCCTCGAAGTCTTTATTGGTCCGATAAAAGACGCGCGTTCGCTGACCGATCAGATCTTTGGCCTCCCAGTCGAACACGGCCTTGACGCCGTCATTGGCAAAGATGATGCGCCGGTTGCGCAAACCAATGACGGCATGGGGGATGGCCTCCAGCATGGAGGCTTCCAAAGCTTCCAGCTCCGCCAGCTTTGTCCGGGCCTTGATCTGTTCGGTAATGTCCATGGAATTTCCCAGGACGGCCCGATCCCCCTGGTATTGGATGGAGGTGACGGTTTCGGTGAGCCAGCGAATGCCCCCGTCTTTGGCAATGGTGCTGAATTCATAGGAAGAGTTGCGCTGCCCTTTCAGCATCTCGATGGCGCACCGCCGCACCCGTTCGCGGTCGTCCGGATGGACAAGGCTCATGGATTCCATGCCGATGAGTTCTTCTTTGCTGTAGCCCCAGTAGAAGGCGGCATGGGTGTTGACAAACCGGAATTTGCCGGCCTGCACGACGTAAATGCCCGCCTGGGAACTGTTTTCCAGGGTTCGGAAAAGCCCCTCCTCCAGGAGATGATCCGTTTGTGTTTTCTTCAAGACCCTGATCTGACGACGCAATTGCGCCAGCTCCTTGATCATCTCTTCTTTTGTCTTGGTATGTTCTCTCATTTTGAATCTTCTTCTTTCATCTTCCAGAAGATCGCGTTGGGGTTACAGAAGGGATCGGCCACGCAGGTCGCGCAAAAGTAGGCGGGAACAACGGTGCCGCAGCCTTCCGCCAGCAGTTCGAAGCGGGCGCAAGCTTCACAGAGGGGTTTCCGGCACCACATACAGGGCGTCCATTGTTTTTGTTTCCCGCAGTCTGTACAAAGGTCGTCCATAATACCCCCTCAATCCATTGTTCCGCCATAAGGATTGATATTTTCATCGGTGGCGCAGGTCAGGCAAAAGGCCTTTGTATCCACATGGCCGCATCCATATCCCCACATGTCGAATTTCCGGCATGACACACACAGAGGGATGGCGCATCCGTCACAGAGAACGACAGACGGTTTCTGTCCACATTTCTGACATAGCTGGCTGCCATCGGTGACAATCATCTTGAAAACCCTCTCTTCATATAAATTTCGGCGGCAGTTCGGGGCCATTGGCAAAGCCGAATCCCGGCAGTACGATCAGGGTTGACGTACCCTGGGCAATCAGCTTGCCGTCCTCGCTCCTGATGTCGGCCTCTCCCAGGCCCAGGGTTTTTCCCATCTTGAGGCGCGTTCCCCGGGCGATCAACTTGCCCTTCCGGACCGGCGCCAGATAGTTGAGCTTCAGGTCCACTGATGTGATTCCCATGTTTTCATCCAGATCGCAGAAGGCAGACCAGAAGGCCGCCGTATCGATAATGGAGGCAAAGACGCCGCCGTGGACAAAACCGAAGGCCTGCAGGTGTTTTTCTTCCATTTCCGCCTCCAGCAGGGCGCTCCCCGGCGACAAAGCCCGGATTTTCATCGACAGGAGCCGGAAATAGGGACAGTTATTGGCCAGCTCACTCACTGCATGCAGGTAATCGGGATTCAGCTTGTGCATATCGATCTCACTCATTATGACAATTTATTAAGGCACGTGATTAGGAATGCAACGCAACACAGCACGCGGTTTTGTTACAAAGTCGTCAAGGCTACTTCCCCGAAAATACCGGGGGACGCTTCTCAAAAAAGGCGCGCAAGCCTTCCTTGTAATCCGCTGTTTTACCGGCCCGGATCATGCCGGAGCGCTCACGCTCCAACTGGCGTTCCAGCAGGTCGAGCATGGAATGATTAAAATTCTCCTTGGCAATGGCAAAGGCCCGGGTCGGCCCGTT
>JAPLJM010000212.1 GCA_026388595.1 Deltaproteobacteria bacterium | reverse complement strand
TCGGTTTTATGGATGCCCCCTTCCTGTATCCCCTTCATGACGATGGGATAACCGATGCATGACGCTGCCTGCAGGCATGCATCGATATCGGTGACCATTGATTCTTCCACCGTGGGAACACCGTAAGCCCTCAGAATCTGCTTGGAAACAAACTCATCCAGAGGTCCGGCAGCACTGTCCAGTGTCCTTTTCAAATCAGAGGATAGCGGTGTTTGTAGTTTCCCTGTTTCATATGGAGTGATCAGAGCGGCAGGCCGCCCCTTTTGATTCATGACGGTCCGCAGGCATTCCACGGCGCGATAAAGTTCCTGAAAGACCGGAACGCCCTCTTTGCGGGCGGCAAGCTGAAACTGATAGGCTTCGTCCCGCCTGCCCAGGAGCCAGATAAAGATCGGTTTACCGGCGGCCCGTGACTGTTCGGCGAGGTCCGGCAGGTTGATCCTGATCCGGAAGTTTCCCACGAAGACATGGAGAAGCACGGCATCCACGGCCGGGTCGGCCAGCACCGCCTTCATGGTTTCGCTGTAGATATCCACTTCGGTGGCGGCATTTTTTTCCATGGCCGGCCACAGATCCACAGGGTTGGAGACAGGCATCCAGTCGGGAAAGAGGGTTTGCAGGCTTTTTTTCGTGGGATCGGCAAGCTCGGCGACGGACAAGCCCATCTCTTCGATAAAATCGGCGGAGACAATGCCCGCGCCGCCGCTGAAGGTGAGAATGGCAACGCCGCTTTTTAAGCCGGCGGCTTTTGCCGGAACCATGGCCAGGGACCGGCAGAGATCCATCATCTGTTTGAAGTCATAGGCTTCGATCACGCCGGCCTGCGCCAGAACCCCGGCGATGATCCGCCGATTTCCGGCAAGGCTTGCGGTGTGGCTCATGGCCGCCTGGGCGCCCTTCCGGCTTTTGCCGCCCTTCAGGACCACAATCGGTTTGCGAGAGCTGCGGCAAAGATCGATGAAGCGCCGGCCGTTAGCGATGGATTCCAGATAGAGCCCGATGACCGTCGTGTCCGGATCATCCATCAACCAGGGAATGAGATCGCATTCATCGACATCCATTTTGTTTCCCACGGAGCAGACCTTGCTGATCCCCATGACGCCATGCGTCATGATATCCACCAAAAATCCGGCGGAGAGCATGCCGCTCTGCACCACCAGGGAAACATTGCCAGGAACGAGCCCCAACTGGAGGGCTTTCGGATCAAGGAAGGAAAAAGCATAACCATGGACGGCATCGACCAGGCCCATGCAGTTTGGCCCCCACAGGCGGATGCCGGCTTTTCTGGCCATGTCAAGCACCCGCTGCTGCTGCTGTCGGCCTTCGGGGCCCGTTTCGGCAAAGCCTCCGGATTCAATGATGACGCCGGAGATGCCTTTGCGGATGCAGTCTTCAATGGCTTCCGGCACGGCTTTCGCCGGTACAAAAACGATGGCCAGATCGACGGGATCGGAAACGGCGCTGACCGTCGGGTAGCACGGCAGGCCTTCGATTTGGTCATAACGGGGATTGATCGGATAGACCTTTCCGGAATAACCGGCAATCAGGTTTTTCAGGATGGAGCAGCCCCCCTTGAAGGGATTGGGCGTTGCGCCCACCACCGCAATTGCTTTCGGGTTGAAAAAGAAATCCATCATTCCTCCTTATCGATCAACTTTTTCTCATTAAGGAAAATGCAGTTTTTCAGCAGCCCTCAGATGGTGACGCGGTGCAGTTTTTCAGCAGCCCTCAGATGGTGACGCGGACCGGCAAGATTACCGTCGTAATCCCATCCCATTGCAAACGCCGTTGAATCGCAAAGGCGGTCTCATTGTGCAGGATCCGCTGAAAAGCATTTTCCTGGCGGAAAATCAATTTTCCCGTAAAAATCGTTGATCGCGGTAAATCTTTGACCAGGGCTTCACAGAGTTCTGTCGCCGTCTCCACCACGTCCGTTCCGACTTCCATCCGATAATCCGCCGGAAATCCATAAGAGCGGGTCAGCGTCACATATTTCATGAGATTTTCCCGGGTGGATGCCTTCAGGGCCTCGATTTCCGCGACACCTTTAAACGATCCGGAATCGATGGACGCGACCGAGAGGAACATAAAATTCTTGTAGGTCTTTGGAAATTCTCTAAAAATGGACATCCATGTATGCAGGCCAAAGCCGTTGAAGCCGCTCACCAGCAGGATGGCCGTCATCTCTCTGGGATCGACGGGATCATTGTTGACATGATGGCCGGGAGGGATCTCCAGCAGGATGTCCTCAAGCTGTCGGACGCCTCTGCGGACTTTATCATAGTGGCGGCGGATCAGATAGCAGAGGCCGATGACCATGGACGTGATCAGCAAGGTCATCCAGCCGCCTTCTCCGAACTTTTCGTAGACCGTGACAACAAGGATCGTCAGGCAGAGGGCCAGTCCGATGATATGAATGACGATATGTTTCTGCCAGTTGCTGTCCACATGCCGGTGCTTCAGAAAAAAACGGGTCATCCCGAACTGGGACAGGGAAAAGGTGAGAAAAACGTTGATGGAGTACATGACCACCAGCGCCGATACGGACCCTTTGGTATAAAGAAGCAGGAAAAGGGCGGCGCCGCCCATGAGCAGGACACCGTTCTGCATGGTGAGGCGTTCGGACAGGGCGGCGAAACGGCGGGGCAGCCAGTTGTCGATGGCCATATTGGCCATGACGCTGGGGCCGCCGGCAAACCCGGACTGGGCGCCGACCATGAGGAGCGCTCCCTCGGAGAGAATGGTCACAAAGGCGATGATTCCACCCAGCGGCCAGCCATCGAAAACCTGATCGGCCAGGATGGCATTGAGCGTCCTGCCGTCCACCGGCTTAATGGAAAACAGTGCATAACAGAGCAATAAACCGGCGGCGGTGATGGCCAACGAGATGGCCAGGTAGACCATCGTTCGCTTGCCCGTCTGGACCTTTGGTTCCCGCATGAGATTCATGGCGTTGGAAACCGCCTCAATGCCTGTATAGGTCCCACCCCCCATGGAAAAGGCCCGGAGAAAGATGGCCAGTATCCCGATCGAGCCAATCATCGATGCATCCTGCCTGAAATTGCCGCTGAATGTTTCAAAGACGGGCTGGAACTGACCCAGGTGGCTCAAAAGGCCGTATCCGATCAGCAAGATATGGGTCATGACAAAGATAATAAAGATCGGCGCCAGAAATGTTACGGATTCCTTAACCCCCCTCAGGTTCATGACGACCATGAGAAGGACGAGAAAAATCACCAGCAGGGCCGCCCCTGAGACCACCCCGGCGTCTTTGCCGATCGTATGCGTAGACACGATATATCCACCGCCGCCATGGGGAAAATGCTCGATAATGCGGGAATAGGCATAGGAGATAATGAACACCGTCAGGGCGGTCGCCAGGGCCAGAAAAATGGAAAGGTAGGTATGCGGGCCCAATGCCTTGAAAGCCTCTTCAGGTCCGTAGGAGGAAGACGACAGACCGTCGGCGCCGAGGCCGATCCAGGCGAGCACAGGGATCAGCGAAATTTTATGGAAAAGGGAAGGTTCATTGATGTCACGTGGCTTCCCGATCAGTCGCTGTTTCAGGGCTTCCAGCCAAGTCGGTTGATGATCTGAGTCATTCAAGTTCATGGTTTCGGGCGGTCATATCTCCGGTGAAGGCAGGATGTGCAGGGTGACATGTCTATGTGATGGTGTTATCGATACGAACACCATCGCAGATGCGGCCACAGAGAAAACCGTGCCTGCCGTTCAGGAGCGTGTCCTGGCGGTCATGAATTTGAATGGAAAAATGCTTTGTCGAGACAGACAGTTCCAAGGTCTTTTCATCTTCAATGGTCATGTGAATGGGTTTACAGGCTGTGGGCAGATCGTTTTCCCCCACTTCTCTAAAGGACAACTGATGTTCGCCGGGCGGGACGTCGATGGCAATGCTTCTCAGCGGGAAGACATCCCCCGCATCCGTGCCATCGAGGACGACCCGGTAATCGTGGGTTCGACTCTGATTATGGATGATCAATTTCGATGCCATATTTCAAATCCGGCTGTCATATAGAACAGAGCATGAAAGGATGTCAAAGAAAATTTTTTTGATTGGTTCGGCCCCTGCTCGGTCTTTTGAATTCTTTATTTCATCAAGCTGGGCAGATATGTTGCAATCTGCGGAAAGAGGATCAAAAGGATGGCGGTGACCAAGATGGCCATCAACAAATGGGTGGCCCCCTTGAAGATGATATGAAGGGGAACGTCCCTGGCCACGCCGGCAACGACATAGACATTGATTCCCACGGGCGGAGTGATGACGCCCATCTCCGTCACCAGAACGATGATGACGCCAAACCAGATCGGATCATAACCGAGGGCGGTCACAACCGGGAAAAAGATGGGGATGGTGAGCATGATCATGGCCAGGGAATCCATCAGGCATCCCAGGGCAAGATAAACCAGAAGGATAAGCCCGATAATCACCGGCGGGGGCAGCGAGAGCCCCGATACCCACATCCCGACATTTGCGGGGATTCCGGTGACTGCCAAAAAATGCCCGAAAACGGTGGCGCCTGCCACAATGACGAAAATCATGCAGGAGACGCGGGTGGTTTCATCCAGCGACTTGACGAAGCCCCCCCAGGAGAGGTTGCGGCCAGCAAGGGCAATGAGCAGGGCGCCAAAGGCGCCGATCGCTGCTGCCTCAGTCGGGGTAAAAAAGCCGGCAAATAGGCCCCCCATGACCATAATGAACAAGATAAAGGTTTCGATGACCCCCGTAAGGGAGGCTATTTTTTCCTTCCAGGTGGCCTTTGGCGCCTTTTCGCAGATGCCCGGACTCAGGCGTGTCCAGAGCACAATCGTCAGAATGAAAAGCAGGGTGAGGAGGATGCCGGGCAGGACACCGGCCATAAACAGCCTGCCGATGGACTGCTCGGTCATAATGCCGTAGATGATAAAGATGGTGCTGGGTGGAATGAGAATGCCCAGGCTTCCCCCGGCCGCAACCACGCCTGTGGCCAACGCCGGGTCGTAATTGTATTTCTTCATCTGCGGCAGGGCGACCGAGGCCATGGTGGCCGCCGTCGCGCTGGTGGAGCCGCAGATGGCAGAAAAACCGGCGCAGGCGCCGATGGTGGCGATGGCCAAACCGCCGGGGAGGTGCCCCAGAAACTTGTGGGCGGTGTTAAAAAGCCGTCCGCTCATGCCGGAATGGTGGGCGACCTGACCCATCAGGACGAACAGGGGAATCACGGTCAAGTTGTAAGAGCTGAAAACGGCAAAGAAATCCCGGGCCATTAGATTCAGGGAGGCGTCCCAGGAAACCAGTAACCCGAAACCTGTAAATCCCACGATGGCCATGACAAATCCCACCGGGATTTTCAGAAACATGAGCAGGACGAGAACAACAAAACTCAATAAACCAATGAGGGTCGGCGTCATTTTTCCAGACCCCTGCGGACAGATCTAATAAAATCGACCAGCAGCACCAGCCCCAGCAGGCCGCAACCAGCGGCAATGCTGTAAACGAAAGGATAAAGGGGCATCTGCAGCGTTAGTGACACCTCTCCACTTTGGCGAAGATCAATGCCGTAAGCCAGACTTTGCCATGAAATCAGCCCGAAGAGTGCGGCGCTGATGAGATCTCCGACGGCACTAACGATGGATTGCGCCCTCGGGGGAAGCTTTTCAAAAACGACTTCTACCGCCACGTGGCCGCGATGCAGAGAGGTATAGGCCAAGGAGAAGGCGACAATCAAGGCACCGAGAAATCCCACCATCTCGTAGGTGCCGGGGATGGGGACGCCGAAAAGCCGCAGGGCCACATCAGCGCAAGACAGCACCATCATGAAGACGACGGCGGCACAAGCGACATAATTGAACCGGCCGCTTGTTACTGCAACAATCCTTACCCATCGAAGCATATCGGTTTATCCCTCTGGCAGAACCTTCTACTTGAGACCTTTGCAAAACGGCTTCGCCACCGCTTAAAATCTTTTTTCGCTTCAGAGATGCTCACATATCGTCATGATTAAAGAAAAGCTGTTAACGCCATCACTGGAAAGGCGAAAAACATTTGATTCGCCATTTGCGAACCATTTTTCACCGGGTATGCAAAGCTCTCTATTTGTACACTTTACCATATTTTTTAATTAAACTGTCGACTTCTTTGACGGCTGTCTGTCCGGGCAAGCCCTTTGCGTCCGTTGTTTTGATGTAATCCTGGATCATCGGGCTGACCGCTTTTTTCCACTTTGCATTTTCTTCCTTGCTCAGGGGAATGATTTTATTTCCGAGACCCAAACTGTACTGACGGCCCTCCAAGTCCAATTGGTCCCATGTTTTTCCATGGATGTCAACCCACTGGCCGCTGACGTCTTCAAATATTTTTTGAATGTCTTTCGGCAGGGCATTCCATTTTTTGAGGTTCATCACCACGAACATGGCCGTTGTATAGCCGATACCGGATGAGTCGGTCGTGTGTTTGATGACTTCCGCCTGCTTCCACCCTTTCAGGGTTTCGATCGGTGTGAATGTACCGTCCACCACCCCTTTTTGCAGGGCTTCATAGGTGCCGCCCTGCGGCATGGCCACAGGGATGGCGCCTAACATTTCGACAACTTTTGCACTAAGACCGGTGGAACGGATCTTCATGCCCTTTAAATCCTTTAAGGAACTGACCGGTTTGATGGTATGCAGGAGTCCCGGTCCATGGGCATGGATGTAGAGCACCTTGACGCCGTCAAGTTCTTTTGGTCTGAATTTCCTGTAGAAATCATTTGTTGCGCGGGTTGCAGTGCGGCCATTGGGATAACCCATTGGAAGGTCAAGCACTTCCATAACGGGAAAGCGTCCCCGGGTATAGGCAAAACAGGACATGCCGAGATCGGATATCCCCTTGACGACGCCGTCATAGGTCTGATCCGCCTGGGTGAGGGTCCCGCCGGAAAACACATTGATCTTGACCTGGCCATTGGTCCGCTTTTCGATCTCCTTGGCCCAGGCAACTGCGGCTTTGCTCTGTCCATGGGTTGGCGGGAAAAATACACTGTAGGTCAAATTTGTTGTTGCCGCTGAGGCAATCTTTGACGATCCGGCGATCAGCCATCCGGCGGTCACGAGAAAAGCA
>JAPLJM010000171.1 GCA_026388595.1 Deltaproteobacteria bacterium | reverse complement strand
TCCGTTGCCGTGGTGGAGATCCCAGTCCACGATCAGAATGCGTTTCAGGTGGTACTGATTCAGCGCATGCATGGCGCCCAGGGCGATGTTGTTGAACAGACAGAAACCGGCGGCTTCATGTTTTCCGGCATGGTGTCCCGGCGGCCGGATCAGCGCAAAGGCGTTATCCGCCTGGCCTGTCATGACCCGGTCAATGGCGTTGAAAAGGCCCCCAACGGCCAGACTTGCCGTATCAAAGGATTCAGGGGTGGTTTCCGTATCGGGGTCCAGGTAAAAATGCGCCTTCCCGGCGGTACTGGCCACCAGTTCGACATAATCCGGATCATGGATCAGCTCGATTTCCTTGCGCGTGGCGTGGCGCGGTTCGATGTCGACAAAATGCCCCGCCATATCCGGCTGCTCAAGCATGGCATAGATGGCTTCCAGCCTGAGGGGACTTTCCGGATGGAACCGTTCCATCCCGTGACACAAATAACGCCTGTCTCTGACAACGCCTGTTCTTCTCAAAAAATCGCCTTTCTTCCCCCTGCCGAATTCAGGTCGGAATTCCTATCATAACCCCCCGTAAAAATCAAAAAATTTATCATTGACCCATCCCTGCGTGGCGGGTGCCCCGCGCAAAAACGATTGACAAATGTCCGGGACAGTATATATGTATCCGGCGAGAAATGAAGGTACGGGTGGGATTATGTTTGGCATTGGTTTGCCTGAACTTATTGTGATTGCCGTCATTGCGTTGCTTGTGGTCGGCCCAAAAAAACTGCCCGATCTGGCAAAGTCGCTGGGCAAGGGATTGCAGGAATTCAAAAAGGCAACGGAAGGGGTCACTGAAAGCATCAAGGAAACATTGAAGCCCGATGACCTGAAAAAGGATGTGGATGATTTCAAAAACTCCCTTCTTTATGGTAAAAAGGACGAAGATGCGGAACAACCGGCTTCACCCCCCAAGGACACCACTTCAAAAAAATCACCTTAACCTGTCGCCTCAAAAACGAAAGTCAGTATCGGAAAAGGAAACCATCGTTGTCTATGGATGAGCCCACGGAAGAAAAACTGCCCTTGACCGCCCATCTGGAAGAATTGAAAAAACGACTGGTCCGCAGTCTGATTGCCATCGGCGTCGGCTTCGGCGTCTGTTATTATTTCAAGGACGCGCTGTTCAAGATCATGACGAAGCCCCTCATGGACGTCATGCCCAAGAACAGTTATATGATCTACACCAGCCTGCCGGAGGCGTTTTTCACCTATATGAAAATCGCTTTTTTCGCCTCGCTGTTTCTGACCGCGCCGTTTACCCTCTATCAGATCTGGAAATTCATTTCCCCCGGGTTGTTTCCCCGTGAGAAGAAATACGTCGTCCCTTTTGTCCTCACCTCAACCCTGCTGTTTGTCGGGGGGGTCGTGTTTGCTTATTTTCTGGCGCTGCCGCCCGCATTCGGCTTTTTTGTGGAATTCTCTTCCGATTCGCTCAGGCCCATGTTCACCATGCGGGAGTATCTCTCATTTGCCCTCAAGCTGCTATTGGCTTTCGGGGTGTCTTTCGAATTGCCGGTATTCATTTTTTTTATGGCCAAACTGGG
>JAPLJM010000151.1 GCA_026388595.1 Deltaproteobacteria bacterium | reverse complement strand
GAGGAATGTGAAAGCCTGCGCCATCAGAAGCGCCATCCGACCATTGAAGACGACGTCATTATTTATGCCAATGCCACGGTCCTGGGCGGCAAAACGGTGCTCGGCGCCCGGTCGGTCATTGGCGGCAACGTGTGGTTGACCGAATCGGTGCCACCGGACACAGAAGTCTTTCTGAAAAAGCCGGAGCTTGTTTTCGGCAAGAAAAGGAGATGATCATGAAAAAATTTGTTTTAATCCTGATGGTTCTGTTTCTTACGGCAGGGGTCGCTTTTGCCAAGGATTATGAGATTACCAAGAAGGCCGGCGACTACACGGTCCAGATCAGGATGGACAGGAACCCGCCCGTCGTCGGTGCCAATCAGATCGCAATCGACGGTCCAGATCAGGATGGACAGGAACCCGCCCGTCGTCGGTGCCAATCAGATCGCAATCGGCATCAAGGCAAAAGCCGCTGATGTCACTGACGCAACGGTCCTGGTAGACTACGGAATGGCGGCCATGCCCGGCATGCCGGCCATGAATTATAAAGCGAAAACGGATCTGACCGATAAAAAGTTCCATGGAAAGCTGAATCTGTCCATGTCCGGTCCCTGGTTCATCAATGTGAAAATTACCCGGGCGGGAAAGACGCAGACGGTGAAGCTGAATGTGGATGTGCAGTAGGCGCCGGCCAGGCATACGCGCCGGGCTGCTCGCCTTGCTGACCGGCTTCATCCTGCTTGCTGCCGCTCTAGCAACCGCCCAGGAGCTGAATCTGGACAACCTGGTTCAGGAAGCGCTGCAGAATAACCCGGATATCAAGGCTTCGCAGGCCAGGATCGAGGCGGCGAAATACCGGATTCCCCAATCCAAAAGCCTTCCCGATCCCATGTTCATGTTCGGCTATCAGAATGAGGGATTCGACCGCTATACCTATGGCGAGATGCAGGGCGCCCAATGGATGTTTTCCGCATCCCAGCAGTTTCCCTTTCCGGGGAAGCGCGCCCTGAAAGGAGACATGGCCGAGCGGGACATGGAAAGCCTGGAGGCCATGCATGCGCTCTTGAAGCTGAAGACCGCATCCAGGGTGCGGGAGCTGTATTACGACCTTCTTTTCAATTATAAAACCGTGGATGTCCTGAGCAGCAAACGTGATCTGCTTGCCCGGATTGAAGACCTCACCCTGGCCCGCTATGCCGCCGGCAAGGCCATGCAGCAGGAAGTGCTTATGGCGCAGGCGGAAAAATACATGCTTCTGGAAAAAGAAGAGATGCTGAGGCAGAAGATCTTATCGCTGGAGGCCATGCTCCGCGCCGCTGTGGGACGGGATAAAGGCCCGCCGCTGGGGCGGCCCGCCGATTCCGCTTTCCCGCCCATGACCGCGACCCTGGACGAGGCCCTGCTAATGGCCGAGCAGCACTCCCCGGAAATCAGATCCCGCACCAAGATGATCGAAGCCGCCAACACAAAACTCCTGATGGCACAGAAGGACTATTATCCGGATTTTACGGTGAATGCGAATTATTTTAACCGGACCGGCGAGTTCAAGGATATGTGGAGCGCCACGGCGACGATGAACATTCCCCTGTATTTCAAGACAAAACAGGACGCCGCGGTCCTGGAGGCCCGGGCCACGCTGGTTCAGGCTAAAGCTGAGCTGGAATCGATCAAGCTGATGATCGCCGCGGCCCTGCGGGATAATTTTTCCATGCTCCGGTCATCGGAAAAACTGATGGATCTGTATAAAAACGGTTTGTTGCCGAAGAACGCCCAGGATTTTGAACTGGCCATGACGGGTTACACGACGGGGAAAACGGATGTGGCCGTGGTCATCTCCCGGCTCAAAACCATGCTGGATTACGAGATCCTCTATTGGGGCCAGTTCACGGAAAGGGCCAAGGCCGTTGCCAGGCTGCATGCCATTTCGGAAGGATTGGACGCTGAAAAGGGAAAGAGGTAGAAAATTATGAACCGGTTGAAATTACTTGCCTTTGCCTTTTTGCTTTTCCCTGCCTGGGCCTTCATCAATCTTTCACCCGTTCATGGCCAAACCTCCCATAGCGGACATGCCACTGAAGCCCAGAAAGCGGCGCCGAAGCCACAGGTCAAAACACCCGTACCGCCGGAGCAACCTGCCGAAGAGGCTCCCCAGGTCGAAATTTCCCCGGAACAACAGCAGATGATCGGCGTCCGGACCGTCAAGGTTGCCCTAAAACCCCTCCAGAAGGTCATCCGG
Source organism: Deltaproteobacteria bacterium (assembly GCA_026388595.1). GTDB lineage: Bacteria > Desulfobacterota > Syntrophia > Syntrophales > Fen-1087 > JAPLJM01. The sequence continues at coordinate 261 of JAPLJM010000151.1, read as the reverse complement.
ACGGTGGGGCGGATCGAGGCCGATGAGCGGAAACTGGTTACCGTCAACACGAAGATTGAAGGCTGGATTGAAAAGCTCTACGTCGATTACACCGGCCGTTACGTCAAAAAAGGGGAGCCCCTGGCCGAGATCTACAGCCCGGAGCTGCTCGCAACGCAGCAGGAATTTCTCGCGTTATTGAAGTGGGCCGGAAAGAAAACGGCAACCCCACCCGGTCCGGTCCAGAATGGCGCCCAAGAGACGCCAAACGCCAACCGTCCC
>JAPLJM010000043.1 GCA_026388595.1 Deltaproteobacteria bacterium | reverse complement strand
GCGCCTGCTGCCGGAACTACTGCTGCGGCCTTCGGAATGAAGGCACCTGCGCCTGCCAGCAACAAGAACTTGGACATCGTGCTCAATGCCGCCCCCAGCATAAAGAAGGCGGAGAAGAACAGGAAGACGTTACCGCCGGTGATGTTGTGATCCTTCAATTCCATCACCGCCGTGGTGTACTGAACCAGACAACCGCCGATGAGCCAGGCAAACAGAATGGGCAGACCGCCCGGTTTGACCAAGCCAAGAAATACTGCTCCAAAACCAAAACACGCAACGGCCAATGCACCCAATCCAGCAGGACCCGGGGTTGCAAAACTATGTTCATGCGCCATAAAAATTCCTCCTTTTTTACGGAATAATGAAGAGCTTAGTTTTAATAAAATGATTAATCACTTAACAACCGCTTTATCCGCTCTTGACTAACTCCCTCTCTGCATCCCCCCCTTCTCATGAAATGTCATGCCTTTGCTTGCAATGTCGGCACCTCATAAAGATATCAGGAATCAAATCCACGGAACCCGAGAGACCTCCGAGAGATAAAAAGGTTCCGTTTGCAATGGCGCTAAATCCTGATGGAACTTATAATGACAAAGAACACATAGATGCTCATGACCAGCGTACGCTCCCCATACCAAATTTGCCAGGATTCTGTCAAGCAGAAAATGACCTGCTGGTCTGGAGGTTCAAGATTTTTATCGGAGCCCATCAACAGGCAAAAGTTTTCACCGTTCTTCGCATCGTGACCCTTTCATTTTCAGAAGTTGCCCCATTGCAGGAAAATGGCAATCAGCCCGATAACCCAGAAGAGAAAAATCCATACCCGGTATTTATCCCAGATGACATGCGAACTCACAGGAACGTCCATGCTGATTTTTTTATCTGCGCCGGTCGTTTTATTTTTCGTTCTGGACATGACTAAATTCTCTTTCCCGGGTGCCAAACCTCAGATCAAATGGCAATCACAACCTGTAAATTAATACGTATGACTGCATGGATTACTAAAAGCCCAGGCAAAATCAGGGTATTTAGTCGAAACGGTGAATGCCTCATTTTGCGGACTGATAGGGATCCCAATCGAAGCCCCAGATCTCGCCGCCCATGGGAACCTTGTAATTCCTTCTCTCTTCGTAGGTGGGATAGCGTCTGGCGCCACCCTCTTTCGGCAACATGGAGACGGGAAATTTCGGAGCCAGCAAGCCGTTCGCACGGGCCTCTCTCTCCAGCCATTCCCGGTCCTCGGGATGGGCGATGGAAATCAATGCTGATGCCCTCTCGTAGCCGGAGAGCCCTCTCAGGTTGACGATCCCGTACTCGGTGCAGACATAGTTTGTAAACTGAGCGGGAACATCCACAGTCGATCCTTCCGGCAGGAAGGGAACGATTCTCGATGTGCCGTGCTTGCTGCGTGAGGTCATAGAGGCCACACCGCGGCCGCCCTTGGACTGGGCGCAGAAGGTCACGAACTGGAAATAGCCGCCGGAGCTGGAGATGGGGCGCTTCTCGTAGAATCCGGAACTCTGCTGTCCGAGGAGGTCCACGGCGATGCAGTTGTCGATGGCGATCATGTTGTCGATCCTTCTCAGGGTATCGAAGTTGTTCGTGTAGTTGATGTCATAGACGGCCATGGACTGGTTGCGGTGAATCGTGTTGTAGTACCATTCCACATCCACCGGGAAGGCAAAAGTCCAGACGCTCTTGCCGTTGTTAAGGCTCTTGTATTTATTGGTCACCTGGCCGGACTCGATCAGCTTGATGAGGCCGAAATTCAGCATTTCCGTGTGGATGCCGAGGTCCTTGAATCCGGCATCCACCATGGCGGCGACACAGGCGGAGGGCAGGGAGCCGATGCCGAGTTGGACGACGTCCCGGTCCCTCATGATCGTCATGATGTGTCTGGCAATTTCCTGTTCAACCGGTTTGGGCGAGATGGACTTCTCGTTGATCTGGGGCCATTTGTATTTGGCGCAGTCCACCTCGACCCAGTAGTCGATGTCGTCGATGTGGATTGTGTTGAAACGGCCACCTTCTGCCCAGGGATAGTCGGAACGGACTTCAAATACCGTCTTCTTGGCCGTCTGGCGATAGATATTGCAGTTGTTGGTCCCGTAAGACATATTGAAATAACCGTTTGCGTCCGGCACCGTTGCAGCATTAAACCACCAGTCGAGACCGCGTTTTTCCTTTACGGCGTTAACAAAGCGATAATGGTGGGCGTTCATCCCATAGGTCCATCCCCACTGCGCCCAGTCAGTCACGTTGTTGATGTCGCGCGCCTTGCGGCTCCAGGGAAAGAAAAAGAACTCATGGATACAGTGGTATTCCTGCTTGGGATCGATCTGCTGCAGTTCGGGATGAGGATAGAACATGGCGTACATCCAGAACTCGATGTCTTTCAACCGGCCGGGGCCGGGACCGAGCCTCCTGGCAACGGCTTCCGTGCATACCGTGGAGTCGCCGCCGACGCTGCCGTGGTTGATCCAGTCACCCGATTTCACCATGTCGGCGATCTGCTCTGGGATTCTCTTCTTGTCGCGAATCTTCTGCTGAATGGGTGTCGTCATTCTTGTCCCTCCTTAAGAAAGATCAAAGACACTCGCTGATGCGTTAGAGCTGGTTGAAAAATGGCTTTCAGAATTCAAGCCTGCACCCTTGGACCTGATAATCCGTCCGGTTAAGAATCTCTCTTTTTCTCAACTTGTTGGATGGGCGTTTTTACAGTTGGGCGATGGTGACAAGTACGTGACTTTCTAATATGTATCCCCCTCGTTGTCAAGAAAAAAATGAAAGACGGACAAGTTTTATTTCCTCTTTATTATCAGTATATTGGTTCCTATAAATGCCCTGCCCCATGCTCCTGTGCACCATGTGGAATGATATTCTTCAACGATCGTCTTTTCCTACTTTCCCAGGCACGCCGAAGGCCCCCTGCCGCGCCCATCCGTCTCTTCCTTGGCAACCACTCCCCCCTCAAAGGTGAGCACATAGATGAAATCATCTTTGCCGCAGTTGTAGGACCACTTTTCCACATTTTTCGTTGATGATTGTTTCTTATGATAGACATACTGGCCGTCTGCCGTGCCTCGCTTTTCACCCTTCATGCGCGTGCTCTTCTTCGCGCCGACTTTCTCCTTGAGCATCGGTTTTCCGCAACGGGTGAGCACCTTGGCCTTGCTGTCGCCGGCACCGATGATTTCATCGCCGCATCTGAAGGCATAGGCCTCGAGGGTAAAAAATAAACAAAAAAGAAGGGCGACAAGGAAGAGGACGATATTCGTTTTCATCCGCGTTTTCATGGAGGTCTCCTTTCCGGTTCTACTTGCTTTCTTCATGAACAGTTGATTGTTCATGAAGCTTAAACTGGGAACATATTTCAGACGAGCCCGGCTGATAGCTGCTGCAGATACCGGGTCTGGTCTCATAGATGGTGCAGAGAGAATAATCTCCCTCCCAAGCGAGAAAGGGGCAGCCATGCAGGTAATGTCCATCTTCCGAAGAAACAAGATGATCGCCCATCCAGACGGCATGTTCCCGATTGATCATGTCCAGGATATCCTGTCTGTTCTCGTCGTGCCAGCGTTCCAAGTCCCCCGGGGTGATGTAGGCGATGAAATCGACAAGGCAGCATTTGCCGCAGCGATGACAGGCGCGGGCAGATTCGTGATCCATGGCGATCCTCCGGTGGTCAAGCTTTTCCGCTTCAGGAAGGGACGGTTGTGACGCTACGCCTTCAAAAGGATCAAATACTCGTACTTATAAAGGTCCCCGACAAAGTGACGGATGACCTCATGCTCGTCTTTCTGAGAAAACCCCGTGCGGAGGATATATCCCACTTGCCCGGAAAAATCAACTTCAAGGAAATCTGCAAAGGGACCACGGACGATTTCATATTGAAAAGCCAGGGCTATCTTTTCCAGATCGGAAAAGCGGACCGTGTATTCATCATGCCCCTTGAGCCTTATTCGTTCCGGATTTCCCGTTGGCTCAATTTGCATGAAGCGCCGCCATGGTTCCGGCGCCCGGGCCTCGCAACTGTGCTCGCTCATGAATATATAGGGAATCCCCGCATGGCAGATCTTCTCCAGGACTTTCA
>JAPLJM010000011.1 GCA_026388595.1 Deltaproteobacteria bacterium | reverse complement strand
AAGACCAGTCCCTGAAGGTTCTTGGGAAAAAGGACCAGCTCGTCGGCACGGATGCTGGGCAGGCCGTCAACCCTCACGATTCCGTATCCCACATAGGAAACGACGCCCACTTCACGGTCCCGCAGCTCCGCCTCCTGCCGGGCCAGGACATCATCCAGGGTCCGGAAGGTCCCGTCGAGAAACGTCTTCAATTCATCCTTTTCTGTCGCGGTACTATTCATGATCGACTCCTTCTTTTACCTGCTTCCATTCCTGGGTCTCTTCGTACAGGGCCGAATAGAATCTTTCCTCCAGGCTGTCGAGATAGTCCTTGACGCTCCAGGCGACTTTATGGCCGTTCAATCGCAGTTCGCATCCGGACAGGATATCATCCGACCGTTCATAGACGATGGCGATGCTTTCCGAGAAAAAACGGTGGAGAACGTCGTTGAGCCTGGTCTGTGTCGCCGGCGGGATCTCAAAGGCGCAAGAGATCATGACGCTGCCACCGGTTTCCGCCGGTTTTTGAAATTTTTTCCGTTCCTCTGCATCCATGGCTTCGATGCGTTCCATGAGGACTTCCACGATTCGCTCCTCTAGGTTGAGACCGGCCAGGTCTTTGAGGACGCGCCGGCTCACGGCGTAGATCTGATTGCCCGCCAAACGTCGTAATTCCTGAAGGAAATTGGCCCGTTCAGACCGGAGGGCCTCCATCCACCTCGCCTTGAGAAAGTCCACCTCCTCACGGGCCTTTTCCAGAAGCTGTTCCTGATAGGCCTCCGCATCCTGGCGAGCCTTAATGAGCATCTGCTCATAACCCGCCTCCAGCTCCCGAAGCCTGCTCCTATGGTTCTCCGCGGCCGCCTGGGCCTCCTGCCGGGATTTTTCGGCTTCCGTAAAGACCGCGCCGATCTTTGCCTCCCGGGCATCCATCGCCCCGATGATCCGTCCGAAGAGAAATTTCTTCAGCAGGAACATGAGGATCAGGAGGTTGACGATCTGGGAGAAAAAGATAAACCAGTCGATATGCATGGAATCATCCCCCTGCTTTCTTGATGACGTAAGCCCAGAACGGGTTGGCGAACACCAGGATCATGGAGATGACGAAGCAGTAGATGGCGATGGATTCAATCATGGCCAGACCCACAAAAAGTGTTCTCGTCAAAGAGTTCCGTTCATCGGGCTGCTGTGCGATTGAAGTCAGAGCGCCCGAAACGGCCCGGCCCTGCCCGAGGCCTGGTCCGATAGCGCCAATCCCCATACAAATCCCCGCTGTAATAATCGATGCCATTGCTACAATGCTCACGCTGTCCATAACTTGTTTTTTCCTCCCTTCCTTAGTTTGTTGTTGATGTCAGGTTGTTTGTTGTACCTTGGGTTTATGCTCCGCGTCCTCGTGCGTTTGTGTGGCGGACGCAATGTAAACCATGGTCAGCACCACAAAGATATAGGCCTGGATGAGTCCGATCAGCAGACCCAGAACCTGCATGACGACGGGAAAGAACAGGGGGGTCACCGCCAGCAGGATGGCAATCACTTTTTCATGACTCATCATGTTTCCGAAAAGCCGGACGGCCAGGGCCAGCGTCCTGGATATTTCGCCCATGACATGAAAGGGAAAGAAGAAGAAGACCGGGCGAAAATATTCCTTGAGATATTCGGTGACGCCCTGCTTCGAAATGCCGTAAATGGGCACGGCGAAGAAAACCACGATGGCCAGGGCCGTTGTCGTCGTAAGGGACGAGGTCGGCGCAACGTAACCGGGGATGAAGGTCAGCAGGTTGGACAGGAAGATAAAGAGAAACAGGGTGCCGATAAAGGGAAAATAGGAGTCCGCCCCTTCCCTGACGATTTCCCGGATCTCCGAACGGATTGTACCGATAATCACCTCCAGCAGATTCTGCCAGCGGGACATGGTCCGGTCCGACGACAGATTGCGGGTGATCGCAATCGAGCCGAAGACCAGGAGGGCCATGATGAGCCAGGTATATACCAGGGTGGCGTTAATGGTCACAAAATGCCACGCGAAGAAGATAACCTGATCCGGACTGATTTGATCGATCCCTACAACTTCCATGATTATGCTCCTGTGGGAGAAGATTGGGGCGGCCTGCCGAGGCTGCGGACCAGAATCGCCCTGACGATGTAAAATCCCAGCAGTGCAGCGGTCATGCGTTCCCACTGTCCGTCAGCCAGGATAAAAAACCCGCCCAGGGCCAAAAGGGTCCGTGCCGCGAAACTGAGGATCATGAGCCAGTGAGCGTTCCGCGCGTCTGGGAGCCTTTTTACCGTTTCCCAGAGTCCTGAAAAATAGACCCAGCCGATCAGGCCGCCGAGGACAAAGGGGATTAAGAGTGCCGATAAAGAAGACATGTGCCGGTCCTTTCAGTCGTTGATGATGTTTTCCCGGGCTTTTTTGACCCAGTACCAGGCGTTGACCGATCCCAGCGCAACCCCCAGAATCAAAAGCATGAGCACCCAGGAAAAGCGGCTGGGCCAGGTCCGGTCGATCCAGAGCCCGATGGCGGTCCCGATGAGGGTGGGGACGGCGACGGACCATCCCACAACGCCGAACATGCCGAGACCAAACCAGACCGTATCGTCCTTCTGCGCCTTTCCCTTGATGCGCCGCCGCTCCTTCTCGCCGACTTTCTTTGTGAACTCTTCGGCCTGCTTCGTGCGCCTTTCCTTAGGTGTCATCTGTTCGTCATTCATATTTCAGCTCCATGAAACGGCGCAGGAGGTCCACTTCCAGCTTGGCTGCAGCGGTCCGTGCCTTTTTTTCGCGTTCGTCGATTTCCCGAAACTGGGAGACGACAACCTCTTTCAAATGACCCAGTTCGGGGCCCCGGAAGGCGTTGCGCGTCGAAACCAGAATGTCGGACCCTTTCTTGACCAGCGTGCCGATATCGAGGGCCAGGTAGGCGTCTTCGCCGCCGGCGGTGCTGTAGGAAAAAACGCCGGGAACGAGTGACGTCGTAAAATCGACATGCTGGGACATCAGGCAGAAAAAGCCATTTTCCGCTTCAGCGACGACCTTGGTCACCTCTTCGTTCAGAAAGATCTCGGCGGGAAGCAGGATCTTCAGATTCATCTTATGCCCTCACCGCTTCATCGACATTGCCGATCATGTAGAGCGAGCTCTCGGGATAATCGGCGAATTCGTCGTTCAGGATTCGCTCACAGCCGTCCAGTGCGTCCTGGAGGGCCACCGTCTTGCCTGCCTTACCGATAAACTGCTCCGTCACGTGGAAGGGCTGGGTGAAATAGCGCTCCAGGCGGCGGGCCCGGTAAACAGTCCGTTGATCCTCACGGGAAAGCTCGTTAATGCCCAGCATGGCAATGATGTCTTTCAGTTCTTCATAGAGGGACAGATTCTTCCGGATCTCCTGTGCGATCCGGTAATGGCGTTCCCCGGCAATGTTCGGCATGAGCATTTTAGAGCCCGACTGTAGCAGATCGATGGCCGGGTAAAAGCCTTCGCTGGCCCGCTTCCGGGACAGAACGATGGACTCCGTCAGGTGGCTGAAGGTATGGGACGCCGAGGGGTCCGTGAAATCGTCGGCGGGCACATAGACGGCCTGGATGGATGTAATGG
>JAPLJM010000183.1 GCA_026388595.1 Deltaproteobacteria bacterium | reverse complement strand
CGTCACCGAATACGCCATGATGATCGCCGCCGAAATGAAGCTCGCACCGAATAAAATGGAGGCCCTGAGGTTCGCTGGACTGCTTCATGATATCGGCAAAATGGGGATTGCCGATGCGGTGCTTCTGAAGAATGGTCCCTTCACGCCGGAAGAACGGACGGAAATGAATACCCACTCGATAAAAACAAAAATGATTCTCGATAAGTTTCATTTCCCCCGATCGCTTCAGAGAGTCCCGGAAATTGCCCTTTACCATCATGAAAAAATGAATGGGCAGGGATATCCCTCTGGTCTGAAAGGAGAGCAAATTCCGCTCGAATCCAAGATCATTGCCGTTGCTGATGTCTTTGACGCCCTGACGTCAAGGCGGGATTACCCCAAATACACAGTTTCCGAAAGTTTGGGTTGTGATGCCATGTCCATCCCCAAAGCCGTCAGCATCTTAAAGGATAATGCAGGAACCCACCTCGATCCGATTCTTGTGGACATCTTTCTGTGCTGCCTCGATAAAACACGTGGCACGCCGGAGGGCACCCAATCGCTTCCGGGATAGCGACAGCGCCGTCCAACTGAAATACCGAAACCCGGAAGAAGCATATTCCGCGCATCAAACGCGACGCTCCCTCCCCGCATCTCATTCCCAATTGCATGAAATGGAATAGAACTTGACAATGTGAAATGAATTTATATATTACAGTCGCCTTTAAGGGAACCATCCCCAACAGAGAGGAGATATCCGCGGTCATGTATTTTAATCCGTCTCAGATGTCTCTGGCGAGCAGTGCCTTTCAGCACGCCGAGGCATTGGCGGGCCGTTACTTCCGGATCAGCCCGAAAGCGATGAGTGCGCATTGTTATGATGTAAAAACGCTTGCCTACCTCGATCAACACGAGGTAAATGATCGGGCCTTTGCACATATATGCAAGTATCGGTATGACCAGGGTGATCAGGCGGGTTTGGAGCAGGGGCAGCATTTTTACCGGATCTGCCTGCAGGACAACAGGATTTTGGATGCCGTCAACAGGGCCAGTTCTTTCATCAAGCTGAATCCCTTGTTGCTTTATATTGCCGCCCATGAGCTGGTGCATGTCATCCGTTTTGACGGTGGCCATATTGATTTTGACGCCCCGCTGGCGGAAAAGCAGCGGGAAGAGGAAAAGGTTCATGAGATCACCCGGGACATGCTGCGCAACCTGACCAACCCGGAACTGTCTCTGGTTTTGGAGTGCTTCAGTAATCGATATCAGATTGGCGATCTATATCATTGACAGGTATCAGGTATAATGATTTTCACCGTCGCCCCCTTGCGGGCCAGAACCCGGTTCTTACAATGGGACGGATTCCTGCTCTCGCAGAAGTGGCGTGATGCATGATAATTTAAGCGTTCGGAGGTAGAGAAACGATGCCCATTTACGAGTACAAATGCAAGAAATGTGGGAAGGTATATGAATTATTCCAGAGGATTACAGAACCTGCCCTGACGTCCTGCAAATTTTGCAAGGGTCCGACAAAGAAACTAATATCCAGGACAACCTTCCACTTGAAAGGTTCCGGCTGGTATGCCACGGATTACGGCGGAAAGAAAGCGCCTGCCACTGAAACTGAAACAATGTCTGAAGAGAAATCATCCGCTTCTTCAGCAACCGACACCACGCCAGCTGCATCCGGCACGACAGCTGCTGCAACAGCGGAGAGCAGCGACTAGACCCATACCGAAAAGGCCTGTACGGCACGGAGGCGGGTTCCATTCACGGGACCCGCCTTTTTTATTCTCCTTCAAAGGTTCGGTCCAGTTCTTCATAGTCACGGATCATTTTATTTTCGATTGTTTTCCGATATTCCTCAAACTGACCCTCATCCATTTCCTCGGGAACATAGACGGGAGATAATGTGAATCGGATCAGCATCCGGCTGAAGGGCCGGGGGACCATGAAACGGTCCCAACTGTTGAAGACCCAGGGCCGATCGTAGACGACATAGGCTGTGACAATACCGGCGCCGGTTTTCTGGGCCAGCGTAATCAGGCCGGGTTTGATGATCCGCGGCGGTCCCTGCGGGCCGTCGACGATATGGCCGCCGATGCGGTTCTCATTGACAGCATCAATCATCTGCCGTAACGCCTCCTTCCCGCCGCGACTGCTCGATCCGCGCACCGGTTTCCAGCCGATCTTCCGCACAACATCAGCGACAAAATCACCGTCCCGGCTGAGGCTGATCATGATGAAGGGTTTCAGCAGCGGAAACATCCGGGGAATGTAGAAACCTCCATAAAAGCGCTGATGCCACGAGGCCAGGATCACTTTGCCTCCCCGGGCGATGAGATCCTGACATTCCGAAACGCCTTCCGTTCTGACCCGCATGGTCTTCCCATAGAGGCAGACAAACCAGTACGCGGGAAGGACTAATTTTTTCAGCAGGGCATGGATCGTTTCTTTTTTCACCGTCTCAGGTAATCGTCATGGTTTGAGCTGATTGGCATGGTTCAATGCTTTGCGTTGCCGGCGGAGGCGCTGGACCAGAAACTGATCGACCGCATCCTGGGAAAAATCGTCGTGGAGGGGTTCTTTGAGGACCTCCAGAGGGATCTCCACCCGCGCCGCGCTCCTATGGCCGCCGGCGCTGCCGTAGCCGCCAAAGGCCTTGATGGCGATGGCGCCGCAATCCTGACGATAGCCGTCGCCCCGAAAGACGATAATGAGCCGCTCTTTTACGATACCGGCAACGACCACATAGTTGATGTCCACCAGACGGAGAAAGAAATCGGCCACCTGGACGCAGGTATCGGCATTTTCAACCTTTCCCAGAAAGCAGACGATCCGGTCCCGGTAACGCCGTTTGTGATGAAAAGCAAAATCGAAATACTTAAGAAATCGCTCCGGAATCTGATTCAATTCAATCCGCCGGATGAGTTGGCGGTTTGCGCGGGAATAGTTGAGGTAATAGGCGCTGATGTCTTCCAGGATGGAATCGCGTTCAAAATTGTTTGTGTCGGTTTTTATCCCATAAAGCAGTGCAGTATAGAGTTTTTTTGAAATCTTGACCCGGGCCGCCAGCAGGTACTCCGTCATGATCGTGGACAGGGCGCCGTAATCCTCCCGGATATCCGCCAGTTCAGCATGCCAGACGGTGTTGCAGGGATGGTGGTCCAAAACGATCTGGGGTTGAATCCGGATATTTTCCAAGGTGTGGCCGAAAAACGTGGGCTGGGCATCCACCAGGGCGACCAGGCCGAACTGGCTGAGATCGGTTTTGCTCAGGAGATGAATGTCAAGCTTCATCGCCCGGATGAATTCCCGGTTCTGCTGCCGGGCCACGGGTTCAGTGGCGATAAAGGTGCATTTATTGATCCCCGCCGTCTGCCTCAAGATTTCCTGGAGCGCCATGGCCGATGCGACAGCGTCCGGATCAGGGCTGCCATACATCAGAATGGCCAGAGAGTCCTTCCCCTTGGCCATGGCCTTCAACTTGAAAACGTTAAGGACTGTTTCCTCTTTCTTGACGAGGAGTGATTCGATCCGCTTCATAAAAGGCTGCTCTCCCGTAATGTTTACAGACGACTTCTTCCAAGCAATTGAATTCTGCCGGCCGGCTCAGCCACAATTTCACCGATGACGGCAGCATCGGACAACCCCTGTGCGTGCATTCTCGCGATCAACCCTTCCGCCTGATCCACAGCCAGGGCAATGAGGAGACCACCGGACGTCTGCGGATCGAAGAGGATATCCACCAGCCAGTGGGGAATGCCGGCCGCCCCATCGATCATAGGCAAGCGGAAGTTCCGATTCCGGTGCAAACCGGCAGGAACGATCCCATCCTCCACCAGAGCGCGTATTTCCGGAAAGAAAGGCACAGCGGCGGTATCGATTTTCATGCCCACACCACTGTTCTCCACCATTTCACAGGCATGGCCGAGAAACCCGAAGCCGCTAACATCGGTGCAGGCGTGCACACCGGAGGTCGCCGTTACCAGTTCAGCAGCGGCTTTATTCAGGATGGTCATACAATTTATTGATTTGGCGAGCAATTCATCGCTGACCCGGTCCGCCTTTAAGGCCGTGCTCACAATTCCCGTACCGATCGGCTTCGTCAGGATCAATCGGTCGCCCACCTGGGCGCCTCTGTTCAGCAGGACCTTTCCCGGGTGCACAACACCGGTGACGGACAGGCCGTATTTCAACTCGTCGTCTTCCACACTGTGCCCGCCCACCAGGGTCACACCGGCTTCCTGCATCTTGCTCACCCCCCCCAGGAGAATCTGCTGGAGGATCGTAATATCCATCTTTTTTATGGGGAAACAGATGATATTCATGGCCGTGAGCGGCTTTCCACCCATGGCATAGACATCAGAAAGGGCATTGACGGCCGCCACCTGGCCGAAGGTATAGGGATCGTCGACGATCGGGGTAAAAAAATCCACGGTCTGGATGATGGCCAGCTCATCCGTCAGACGATAAACCCCCGCGTCCTCGGCATGTTCCATTCCCACAATCAGGCTGGGATGCGAGATAAGCGGCAGGGCTTGCAGGGCTTTGTGCAGATCCTCCGGACCTATTTTACAGGCTCAGCCTGCGCCGTGGACCGTTTCCGTCAACCGGATTCTGGTTGGATCGGGCATGGCAATCGACGTTTTCCTTCCTTTATTTTTGGTAATGCAGGGTGTGGGGGGCCATCGCTTTCGCACACCCGAAGTGCTGATTCCCTATTTCATGGCCACTGTCAAGCCCTCTTATCATAAGCGTTCCCTGTAATCCATGAAAAGATCGCACCAAGAGACCCTTGAAAAATGGCTTCGCCGCTTGCGAACCAATTTTCACCGGTTATGCAAAGCTTCCACCCTGTCAGCATTTTCCGTTGACCGAAGGTTCATCATCAAGCAAGGTCCTCGCCCCGGGTGGGAGGGAGGCGGTGAATCTTTGTCCTTTTCTGCATTGATTATGGTTAGTTGTTATGTTATTACGCAGGGGAATGACAGCATAAGGACGAAGGCATGTCAAATAAAATAAGATATTACAGCACCAACGGGAAGCTTGAGCCAACAGATGAAATAATTCCTTTCAGCGGAACCGTCTCTTTCCGGGAGGCCCTTCTGATGGGGCAGGCCCCCGATGAAGGGCTGTTCATGCCGGACAGGATTCCAACCCTTTCACGGGAGGCGATTGCCACGCTCCGGGGTCAACCCTATGGGGAAGCCGCAAGGCTGGTCATGGATGCCTTTTTGGCCGGGGATATTTCCCGTGCGAAATTAAATACCTGCATCCGGGACGCTTACAATTTCAACGTTCCCCTGGAAAAAGTAGACACCGGCAAATATATCATGCGGCTTGATCAAGGGCCAACGGCCTCTTTCAAGGATTTTGCCGCCCGCATGATGGCCAGACTGATGGGCCTGCTGAAGGGATATACAACCCGGCTGAACGTCCTGGTGGCCACATCGGGAGACACGGGAAGTGCCGTGGGCGATGCCTACAAAGGGGTCAAGGGAATCAACGTCACTATCCTTTATCCGCGGGAAGAGGTCAGCGGCCGGCAGAAAAAGCAGCTGGATACCATCGGTGAAAATGTCCAGGCGATTTCCGTGGCCGGACAATTCGACGACTGCCAGAACCTTGTCAAGCAGGCCTTTGCCGACCGGTCGCTGCGCAGATTCAATCTGACATCGGCCAACTCCATCAATTTCGGACGGATACTGCCCCAGATCATTTATTACGTCTATGCCTACGCGCAGCTCGCCGCCCCCGGCGAAGAAATCGTCTTTTCCATTCCTTCCGGAAATTTCGGCAATGCGCTGGGCTGTGAATATGCACGGCGCATGGGCCTTCCGGTGAATAAACTGGTTATGCCGGTTAACGAGAACGACGAATTTCCCCACTTTCTGGAGACAGGCCGCTACGAGAAGATTTCCCCATCGCGGGCCTGTCTTTCCAATGCGATGAACGTGGGACATCCCAGTAACCTGGCCCGCTTCTTTGATCTTTACGGCGGAACGGTGGACCGGAACGGCAGGGTGCATATCCATCCGGACCGGCAGGCCATGCGGGAACATATTTTTTCTGTGAGCGTCTCCGATCGGGAGACACGCGAAACCATCAAAACGGTCTATGATCGTTACGGCGTCGTCCTGGAGCCGCACGGCGCCGTCGGTTGGCGGGGCCTGGAGGCCTACCTGGAAGCGATGGGGGACAACGCCCTGTGTGTCTCTCTGGAGACGGCCCATCCGGCCAAATTCCCCGAAGCCATCGAAAGCACGATCGGTATCCAGCCGGAGCTGCCGCAGAGCATGAAGGACCTGGAGAAAAAAACCGGTGAACCGATCCTGATGGACAATAGTTATGAGGCATTCAGAACGTACCTGTTAAGTTGCATGTAAAGAGAAAGCTAATGGAGCAGAGAAAATGTCGTACATTGAATTGCGAAGCCGGACATTTTCCCATCCGTAGTTTACAATCCCCATTGACAGGAGGCAGGCCATGCAGAATTTTATTTTTGAAAATCCCACAAAAATCCTCTTCGGTCAGGGTCAGATCAGCCTGACAGGAAAAGAGGTCGCCCGTTTCGGCAGGAAGGTCCTGTTGGTCTATGGCCTCAAGAGTATAAAGAAAAATGGAATCTACGATCGGGTGATGGCCTCTTTGCAGGAAGCCGGTTTGAATATCGTGGAATTCCCGGGGGTAAAATCGAACCCCGTGCTTTCTCACACCCTGAAAGGCATTGCATTGGCCCGGGAGGAACAGGTGGAGGTCGTCCTGGCGGTCGGCGGGGGAAGCGTGATCGATACCGCCAAAACCATTGCCGCAGGCGTCAAGGCCGATCATGACGTATGGGATTTATTTACCTACAAAAAACCCATCCGGAGCGCCCTGCCGGTGGTGACGGTGCTGACCCTTGCCGCCAGCGCCTCTGAAATGAATGCAGCGGCGGTAATGACCCGGGAGGAGGGCCTGCAGAAATTCAGCATCCGCTCGCCCCATATCCAGCCCCGCGTCTCCATCCTCGACCCCACTGTGCTCTATACCCTCTCGCCGGCCTATAGCGCCTTCAGCGCCGTCGACGCCATCACCCACATGCTGGAGCCTTATTTCAATAATGCAGAGCCCGACAGCCCTTTCCAGGACCGGCTGGTGGAATGTTTCATGCGGACCATCATGGAAAGCGCTGAAGTCATCCTCAGAGAACCCGCTAACTATCCGGCGCGGGCCAATATGATGTGGGCGACCACATGGGCCTTCAACGGGCTTACTTCGGCGGGGATGGGGATGGTCAGCCTCCCTGTCCATATGATTGAGCATTCCCTGAGCGCCATCTACGATATCGCGCACGGCGCCGGTCTCTCCATTGTCCTGCCCGGCTGGATGCGCTACACCCTGGACCGGAACACCCGGAAACTGTCGCGGCTGGCCCGGGAAATCTTCCTGATTTCCGAGAAGGATGAACGGCTGGCGGCCATGGCCGGTATCGGGAAACTGAAGGCCTGGTTTGCCGACATCGGCAGCCCCACGTCCCTGAAGGAGGCCGGCATTCCCGAGGAGGATATTGATAAAATTGCGGAAAATGCTTCTGTTCTGGCCCAGGTCTGGCAGCTGAAAGGCTATACCAAGGAAGTGATTGCAGACATTCTGCAGCAGTGCCGGTAAAATGGGATAACAACATCTCTGAAGCGAAAGAGATTATTGAACGGCAGTGAAGCCATTTTTCAAAGGACCCCTAAGGAGAAGCATCATGAAAGCAGCAGTGATCGGGATCGGCGGAATCGGCGGATATTACGGCGGGAAGATGGCGGCAAAATACGCAGGCGCCGGGGAAGACCAAATTATTTTTATCGCCCGGGGAGAACATCTCCAAACGATCCAAAGGCAGGGGCTCCGACTGATGACCGTTGAAGGCGACTTTACAGCCATCCCGACGCTGGCCACCGATAACCCCCGCGACGCCGGTTTATTTGATCTCGTACTTTTCTGTGTCAAGAGTTACGGCCTGGAGGAGGCGGCCCGCCGGATAAAAGACAACATTCACGATCAGACCGTGATCATTCCGTTGCTGAACGGTGTGGATATTGCCGAACGGTTAAAGGCTGTTCTGCCGAAAGGCCGGATCCTCGGCGGTTGTGTCTATATCAGTGCACGGATCGAGGGTCCGGGCGTTGTCCGCCAGGTCGGCGGTTCCTGCCAGTTGATCTTCGGCCCCGATCGGGGTACAGAAGCGGCGATGTTCCGTCCCATCGAGGATTTTCTGAAAAATGCAGGAATCAAGGCGGAACTGGTCGGCGACATTGCCCTCCCCCTGTGGACAAAGTACATCTTCATCGACCCGCTCGCCGGCATGACGTCCATGCTGGGAAAGGCCTTCGGGGCGATTCTGGAAGATGAGGGGCTACGAGGAATGTTGGCAGGGCTCATGCAGGAAGTCCACCTGGTCGCGAAGGCGCAGGGCGTCACCCTGCCCGGGGACATTGTTCAGGCCACAATCGCCAAAGCCGCGGCTTTTCCGAAGGAGACCAAAACCTCTTTTCAACTGGATTTCGAAAAGGGCAATCCCGCCGAACTTGACATTTTTATGGGCTATATGGTGGCCGCCGGGAAAAAACTGGGCATTCCCCTGCCTTTGCACGAAAAGGTATACACCGAACTATTAAAGAAGACGGCGATCTAAAAAGTCCGGATGCTGCGTTGCGCTGCATCCCTCGTCATTGCGGCGTACGCACAGGTACGCCTCATTCCTCAGGATTTGCGCGCCTTGCCTGCGGAACTTTTTAGGTCGCCGGCAAAGAAAAGAAGACCGGCTGAAATGCCCTTCAGGCGAGACCGCCCTGGCGGCGCCTTTTCTCCTCGTCCTTTTCCAGATGACACCGTTTATATTTTTTCCCGGAGCCGCACCAGCAGCCATCGTTGCGGCCCGGCTCCTCTTTTTTCTTGTCATCCTGCTTGTGATTAAAAATACGTTCCAGAAATTTCATCGCTGCATCATTCCCCATTCAATAGATAATAGCTGCTTAAAACAAATAACCACCGAACCCTGTAGAGTACGATGGTCTGGCCTGTGCCCCGACAATGACTGATCAACCCTGTCCAATCCCGACCGACCCTTTCAGGAAGAACATTTTTTCCGCCGGTCCCTATAATATGAAGGCTTCATCAAGTCAACGTCTTTATCAACATGTTTTTGTAACCATGATCCAACCGCCGTCCAGTGTAAACGATCACGAACCCTAAAACATTCCACCGGCCATCGAAGCAAGAACCGCTCGATCTTCTCAAATCTATTTCAGTGTATTGCGATTTTCAGCACATTCCTGTATAAGCTCCTCTGGAAGGCGCTCATTTGCTTTATAGAACCAGGAGGAAGGATTATGAAAAGACTTTTTTCAGCCCTGCTCATCGCCGCCACGGTCATGATGCTCGCCGGTTGCCGGACGCCGCTGGTCAGCGCGATCCTGAGCGACCAGACGGAAACCGTGAAGGCGCTCATCGACAAGGGCGCCGATGTCAATGAAAAAGGCCAGGATAATTTTACCCCCCTGCACTGGGCGGCCTATTATGGAAAAACGGAAATGGTGAAAATCCTCTTGAGCAAGGGTGCGCAGGCCAATGCCGGATCAACGTCCTATGGCACACCTTTGATCATAGCCGCCCAATATGGCTTCACGGACACCGTCAAGGTTTTGGTTGAAAAAGGCGCAGATGTCAACATGACCGACGGCGCCGGCCGCACGGCCCTGAGTTATGCCGAGATTGGAAAATATGAAGCCATTGTACAATTACTGAAAGCCTCGGAGACGATGTCCCGGACGACAGCCCCCCCGGCTGCAACTGCATCAGGAAAGGCTTCCGCAGGAGAATCTTCCCCGACGACCGCCGGATCCTTAAAAACGGCTGAAGAACCATCACCAGGATCAGGCAGGCAAGAAAAACATGAAAAACCGGCTGTCCCGAGGGGCGCCTCGCAGGTCAAAGTTGCCGTTTTTCATTTTACACCCCTCAACATGGAAGCCTCCCATCACGGCATCACTGCGACCAATAGCCTGATCACAACCCTGAAGCTGGAACCATCGTTTGTCGTGCTGGACCGGAAAGATCTGGAGATATTCCTGGCTATCAACGACCTTCAACAGGATGACCGTACGGAAAATGTACTTAATATAGGTACGCGGTTGGGACTCAACGTTGTCGTTGCCGGCAGCATAGAAAAGCGAGGTTCACAGATTATTACGAACTGCAAGGTTGTCAGTATCGATCAACAAAAAGCCCTCTTCACAAAGCAATCCCGGTCCCAAGGTGAAGCCAATCTGATCAGCGATATGAAAAAACTGAGCGATGCCATCACCGATGCCTTGTTGCACGGTCCTTCTTAACAGCCTGAACCTGGAGAAAGGCCCTCGCCAATAAGAAAACCCCCTTGATCTCAAAACGCCCCTTATATGAACCGTTCAAAGCGTTCCTTTTTGGCCTTGCAGATCGGGCAGACCCCCGGGGCTTCCCCCCGGGCGCAGAGATAGCCGCACACTTTGCATCGCCAGACCGGGTAGGGCAGCGGCCGGTCCATCGTTGCCGCGGTCTCCGCATGGGGTTGACTTCGCTCCTCCGGCGTCAAGCGCCGCTCGGGAATGGCATGGATGACCTGATTTCCCCTGGCGACGGCATCAGACACATAAAGCGCGCAGTAACAGGCCCCGTAGGCTTCCAGGTCGGTGTCCCGGTAATCGCAGGGACAGACGATATCCAGATCGTCATCCTTGTTCCCGGAGGCGAGCCGGCAGGGACAGGCCCGGTAACCATAGCGCGCCTCATTGGCGAGCAGCCCCCGGATCAGTTCCTTGGCAAAGGCCGCATCCGGCGTGAAACGATAGCCGGCGGCTTCCGCCTCATTTTTGAGCTTGTCGTAGACTTGGTTAATCGGCTCGTCGCTGATCATTTTAATATTTCCTTAATCTTCGCCTCGTCAAAGCCGATGATGCACTGGCTGTCATTATAAACAAGCGAGGGGAAGGAGCAGCGGGGGTTCCACTTTTTGATGGCGTCGATGGCCTCGGCTCGTTCCGTGCCCTGGAGGAGATCGACCTCGGTATAATAGAAATCCACCTTCATGTCCTCCAAAAGACCTTTGGTCCTTTTGCACCAGCCGCAGGTGCTGAGGGCATACAGCATGACATGCCCTTTATTCTCGCCTTCCACATGATTTATCGTCATTGACGTCACCTCGCAGGTTGTATTTTTGCAGCTATGAAAAATTTCTCAGCGCGTCCTATTAGAGTCAACGGGAAATTTCAATTAGAATCGGCCATGCCTGCCCTTTCCCTCACTGAATTGCTGGGCCCCGGAAACGGTTTCCCCGCTCATGATGACATTCATGCCAAGCTGGAATTCCAGAGCCATGGCCTCTGAAAGCGGCAGATCCAATCCCCGGTAAAGGGCTTCCCGATCGCTGCGCATGCAGACCTGGGGATGTCCGGCAATCTGTGCTGCCAGTCTTTCCGCCTCGACCCGGGCCGTTCCCGGCTCCACCACCCGGTTGACCAGCCCCATGCCCAAAGCCTCTTCCGCTTCGACCGGACGGCCCGTCAGAATCAGATCCAGGGCGCGGCTCACACCGATCAG
>JAPLJM010000088.1 GCA_026388595.1 Deltaproteobacteria bacterium | reverse complement strand
CGCATAAACTGGTGGCCGGCAGCAAGTCGGACAGGGGCGGCCAGATCGCCGGTTTTATAATTTTCTGGATGGTGGCGGATGAGGTGCAGCTTCACAAAATCACCGTCAGCCGGCAGGTTCAGCGGCAGGGGGTCGGCAGAAAGCTGTTTCAGGCCATGACAGAGCAGGCAGTGGCGCGCGGCCTGTGCAAGGCAACATTGGAAGTTCGCGCCACAAATCAAGCGGCCATTAAGTTTTATGAAGCCTTTGGCTTCCAGGTCGCTGCTGTCAGAAAGGGCTATTACGGCGGGACCGGAGAAGATGCCCTGATAATGTCCGCAGAGCTCCGGCCGGCCAACTCTTTAAAGCATTGAAGGGGATGGATATTCACATGCAGCATGGCAAATTCATCATGAGTGGCTCTGTCTTATCGAATCTGGAAGTGCGGGAAGGGCATTTTCTGATGTCCCTTTGTCTGCCGCCTGAGTTTGCCTCGCCACTTCCCGGTCAGTTTGCCATGATCCGTCTGAAAAACAGGAAGGACCTGTTGCTGGGAAGGCCCTTCAGCATCAGCGGCTTTCACCGTCATGAAGGGCACGTTCAAATCGAGATCCTCTATCGCATTGCCGGTCAGGGCACACGCCTGTTCGCCCAGCTCCGGATGGGGGACCAGGTGGACCTTCTGGGTCCCCTGGGGCATCCCTTTGAAATTTCACGGTCGACAAAAAAAGTGATCCTGGTTTCCGGCGGCATGGGCATCGCCCCCATCCGCTATTTACTGGCATACCTCCGCACAAATCGCTTTGATCCCGCGCCAAGCGTTGATTTTTATATGGGGGCAAAAACAGCCGATGAACTTCTGGAATTGGATAACATCCGGCCGTCTTGTGATTCGCTCCAGGTGTGTACGGACGATTGCAGTATGGGACATCACGGTTTTGTTACGGAGCCCCTGGAAAAGGGTTTAAAACATTATCCCCTGAAGGATACCCTGATCTGTGCCTGCGGCCCCCTGGGAATGATCCGGCGCTTATCGGAACTCCTGGTGAAGTATCCGGTAGCCTGCCAGGTCTCTCTGGAAGAACGCATGGCCTGCGGGCTCGGCGCCTGCCTGGGATGTGCCGTTGCCGTCCGGGGCCAAAATGGGGAACGACAATATCAACGGGCCTGCCATGAGGGGCCTGTTTTTAATCTTAGGGACATCCTATGGGAATAGATGACAAAACCGTTACGCCGGATTTGACGGTTCATATCGGGCGTCTGAAGCTGATAAATCCGGTTATGACCGCGTCCGGGACCTTTGGATACGGTGAAGAATATGCACCCTATCTGGATCTGAATCGACTGGGGGCCATTGTGGTCAAGGGGCTTTCGCTCGAACCCCGGTTGGGAAATCCGCCGCCCAGAATCATGGAAACCCCTTGCGGGATGCTCAATGCAGTGGGTTTGCAGAATATCGGCGTGCGGGCCTTCATCAAGTTTAAGCTGCCCTTTCTCAGACAGTTTGACGTGCCCGTCATCGCCAATATATATGCTGAATCGGTTGATGAATTTCCGCGGCTTGCAGAGATATTGAACGACACGCCGGGTGTTCATGCGCTGGAGGTCAATATCTCCTGTCCGAATGTTAAAAAAGGAGGAATT
>JAPLJM010000344.1 GCA_026388595.1 Deltaproteobacteria bacterium | reverse complement strand
CAAAACAACGAAAACGGGGGGAATTATGTTGACCCCTTTGGAAGGACATGAATCGGCGAAATCCAAGGAGCAGGAAACTCGAAGTTTTCATCAGTATTTGAAAATTGGAGATATATCAACATATCTGAACATTAAAAGTAAAACGCTATATGCAATGGTCGAATCTGGTGACATCCCTTATTATAGAATAGGTCGCCTTATACGGTTTAAGAGAGAGGATGTTGATTTATGGATGGAAGCAAAAAAAGTGATCGGTATTAATCCACGGGGCACGTCTAAAAGAGCATTTAGATCCAGCAAGCGAAATCAATATATCGATAAAGTTGTCAGAAAGACCATTGACGGCCTGATGGGATAGGGTTATACTTCCGCTTACGGGAAATCAGACCGGATCAAGGGCCTCAGGAAGGAGGTCAATCGTGGGTCTATATAGGAGAGGCTCGGTCTGGTGGATGAGCTTTACGTACAATTGTGGGCAGTACAGGCGGTCAACGGAAACGGAAGACAAGAAGCTGGCCACACGGATCTTTGACAAAATGAAAGGTGAAATTGCAGAGGGGAAATGGTTTGAAAGGTTGCCTGGTGAGGATTACACATTCGGGGACCTGACGAAAAAATATCTTGAAGAATATTCGGCAGTGAATAAGGCAAAATCATCCCATAAGAGGGATAAGAGTCTGGCAGCCCATTTGCTCAAGTCCTTTAAGGACAAGTATCTCCCTGATATCACACCGGCGATGGTTTCAGATTACAAGGTTCAAAGAAGAGCCGAAGGCGCTTCACCCCGTACCATCAATTATGAACTGACCCTGATGAGCCATGCATTCAATATCGCTATCCGGGAATGGGAGTGGTTGAAGGATAATCCTATCAAAAATGTCAAGAAGGAACGGGTGAACAACAACATTGAGCGCTGGCTGACCCTGAAGGAAGAGCAACGACTCCTAAAGGCTTCGGCAAGGTGGCTTCAGGATATTATCATTTTTGCCATTCATACTGGCCTGCGCCAGAGTGAAATCCTTGATCTGAAATGGTCTCAGGTGGATATGAACCGGCGAACCATAACCATTCTTGAACAGAAGAATAAAGGTGTCGATACCCTACCGCTGAATGAGACAGCCCTCAGAGTGCTAAAGGAAAGGCATAATAACAATTTATCACACTGTGATATAGTCTTTCCAAGTAACAATGGAACCCGGATGAGCAACAGGAATCTGTTCAGAGCATTTGATATTGCAGCAACTCGAGCCAAGGTCAATAGCTTCCGTTTTCATGATCTTCGCCACACTTTTGCTACTCGATTGGTTCAGGGTGGTGTTGGGATCTATGAGGTACAAAGGTTGGGACGGTGGAGAAATGTTTCAATGGTCATGAGATATGCCCACCATCATTCGGAAAGTCTCAGATCCTCGATAGAAGTCATGGATGGGTACAAGGCGGCGTTTATCACAATTTTATCACAATCACAAAAAAACAGGGGTTACAAGCCCCTCTTACGACTCGTAACCCCTTGATTTTATGGTGGGCCAGGACAGAATTGAACTGTCGACACTCGGATTTTCAGTCCGATGCTCTACCGACTGAGCTACCGGCCCTTTGGTGATCATTCCCTTCCCGCCCCTGTTAAAAGCGGAGTCTGTCCCTATAAAATATCCTACCCCTTGTCAAGGCATTTTTTTGCCGTTCACAACGACGGTTTGGGCAATCTTATCATGCCACCCCTGCTTTCTCCGGTCGAGGGCAATCCAGATAAACCCTAGATAAACGGCAAGTTTTGAAATGACATAGCCAACCCATCGGAGGAAGGCAATGCCGAAAGTCATGGGTTCTCCTGTCGCCTGTACTACGCGAAGCCGCAATAATATCTTGCCGGGCGTCTGGCCGTTGGAACCATGAAACCAGGTAAAATAAACCATATCCAGAAACAGCGCCATGAAGTAATAGATCAGGATGGCGTTGGTATCCAGGAGGCCGCCGAACAGGTCCAGGTCACTCCCATATCGGTATATGGGCTGATTCGCCCCCTGGAGCAGTAATCCCGCGACAGAAAGGATAAGACAGAAAATCTGGAGGATCATCTTGTCAATCCCGTAAGCAACGGCCCGCCGCCAGAATCCTCCGAAATGTTCTTCCGTCATTGCCCCGATCCTGCGTCCGGAGATCCTCCAAGAATCCCCTTTTCATACTGAATAATCGCCATGATCGCCAGAGCAGCTGTGTCGACCCTCAGAATTTGCCTCCCCAGGCTGACAGATTGGAACCCGGCCTCCCTGGCCTGATTAACCTCTTCCTTCAAAAATCCCCCTTCAGGTCCTACGATAACAAAGAATTCATCGGTTAATGGCCTATCCTTCTGGTTTAAAACATCCCTGATGCCGCATTGCATTTCCTCTTCCCAGAAAATGATTTTAAAACCCTTGCAGCCCTCATCGCTGATCATTTCCGGAAAATCAAGACAAGGGCTGACCACCGGCACATCCGCCCGCCCGCACTGTCTGGCCGCTTCTACCGCAATTTTCTGCCATCGCAACGCTTTCTGCCGCTTTTTATCATCCGTGAGCCTGGATACGGACCGGGCCGATTGAAAGGGGATGATCCGGTCAACGCCAAGTTCGGTGGCTTTTTGAATGATAAAATCCATTTTGCCGGCTTTGGGAAGGGCCTGTGACAGGGTGATGCGAATGGGTTTGTCTTGAAAGCGATGCTTCTTCAGAATCTCAACGACGATCCGGTTGTTTTTCATCTCATGGATCATGGCCTGGTATTCATGGCCTTCCCCGTCGAAAACAACCAGGTGATCATTTTTTTTTAGACGCAGGACAGATTTGATGTACGTTTGATCTTCTTCCCGCAGATCACAGAGAGAGCCGACCCCCATCGGGCTGGGCAGGAAAACTCGCGGGATGGTCAATATGCGTTTCCCCCTTTTTTGAGCACATAGCAGATCCATTCCTTTTCGGTGATCACATGCAGGGAGGCAAGGGGATCGGTGATAAAATGGGATTCAATCTCTTCCCGGTTCTGTTCAACGATGCCCGAAATGATCAGATAGCCGTCCGGACCCAGCAGTGAAATCAGATGGGATCTGTGTTTGATCAGAATTTTTGCAGTCAGGTTGGCCACAATCAAATCAAAGCGTTCATGGATGGTCAATACATCCCGGTTGATGACATCGACCCGTGCTTCAACGTCATTGATTGCCACATTTTCCCGTGCTATTTCGGTCGCTTTCTTGTCGCTGTCCACGCACACCACTTTCTGTACGCCCAGTTTCGCACAGGAAATACCGAGGATTCCTGTTCCCGTTCCCACATCCAGGACATGCCATTTTTCCATCGTCCTTTCCTGCAGAAGCAGATCTTCAATCGCCTGGAGGCACATTCGGGTCGAGGCATGCTGGCCCGTTCCAAAGGCCATACCCGGATCAATATCAACCACAATATCGCGGCCCACCGGTGTATACCGCTCCCAAGTCGGTTTGATCACAATATTCTTCGTAACCCGCAAAGGCTTGAAATATTTTTTCCAGGCCTCCCCCCAATTCGGATCATCAATTTTTTCCGTATTAAAGACGGGCTTCCTTAAATCCGGGAAAAGCTGTGACAGCCCTTGAATGTAAGTTTTCAGGGATTCCATCCGGTGTTCGAGACGGATGTCAAAAGGCAGGTATGCTTTCAGTGTTTCGCTGGTGGCGTCTTCTGTAAAGCCGTTTGATGCCTGCGGATCGGAAGTTTCCTGAAATACGCCCTGGGAGCCGATTTCCGTCATGAAATTGGACAGGGC
>JAPLJM010000055.1 GCA_026388595.1 Deltaproteobacteria bacterium | reverse complement strand
AGCCAGATCATACCGGCCGCAACAGTCTATCAACAGCGGCTCGCGCAGGCCATCACCGGCGCCCGGGAAGCGCTTGGCAAGTCAGCCGATCTTTCCGCCCAGCAGGAGCTCTTAAAGAGAATTACCGAGCTGGTGAACAAAACCTACGCAACGCACAAAGACATTCTTGCCGGAATCGATAAAGCCTCGTCCATTCATGACGAACAGAAGAAAGCGGAAATGCTCTGCAGCAAAGTCAAACCCAAAATGAATGCGCTTCGCGACTATGTTGATGAACTGGAAGGATTGGTGGACGATGAACTGTGGCCCCTGCCGAAATTCTGGGAGATGCTCTTTATCAGCTAATCGACAGGCGTCGGCATGGCGCTGAAAAACATTAACTATCGACAGCGGTCTGTCCATGCTAAAAAGATAGACAATTGATGATGGATGCATTATGAGGAGGCGGGAAATGCGAAAGCAGGTGTCAATGCTTTCGCCTTCTCGCCTTCGTGATTCTTCATGATCGGCTATATCAAACCCTTTAGATATTAAGGAGTTTTCATGTCGCTCTTGCGACAGCAGTCGCCAGCTATTCTTGTCCTGGAAGACGGGAGCGTCTATCCCGGCTCTGCCTTCGCCGGCAGTGGTGAAGTCATGGGCGAGGTCGTCTTCAACACCGGCATGACCGGCTATCAGGAAATCTTGACCGATCCGTCCTACAAGGGTCAGATGGTGACCATGACCTATCCCCTGATCGGAAACACCGGCATCAATGATGAGGACATGGAATCAGCGGCGATTTACCTGGAAGGCTTCATCATCAAGGAATATCAAGCGTTCCCCAGCAACTGGCGCAGCCGTCGGACGTTGAAAAGCTTCCTGGAAGCCCATGGCAAGCTCTGCGTCGAGGGGCTGGATACGCGGTCGCTGACGCGCCGCCTCCGCCTGCATGGCGCCATGCGCGGCATCCTGACCACAGAAACAAATGATATCGAAGCTTTGCTGGAGCGGGTGCATGCCTATCCCGGCCTGGTAGGCCGCGACCTGATCAGGGAAGTGACCTGCCAGGCGCCCTACCAATGGATCGATGGAAAACCATCGCCCCTGGCCGGACAGACAGGCACAGGGGAAGCGCCCGCTCAGCCAGCCTTTCCTCGTCTGGCGGGCGGGGATGCGGAAGGTGGGAAAGCCTTTCGGGTTGTTGTCGTTGACTGCGGCGTAAAATACAATATTCTCCGTCATCTGGAACAGCGGGGCTGTGAGGTATGGGTTCTGCCGGCAACGGCAAACGGTGAAGAGATTCTGGCCTGTCGTCCCGACGGCGTTCTTTTTTCCAACGGACCCGGAGATCCGGCAGCCCTGCCCTACATTGTGAATGCCGCCCGCCAGGTGCTGGGAAAAACACCCCTCTTCGGCATCTGCCTGGGCCACCAGATCCTGGGTCAAGCCCTGGGCGGGACTACGGGCAAGCTGAAATTCGGGCATCACGGCATCAATCAGCCCGTCAAGAACAGGAAGACCGGGCGGATCGAAATCACGTCTCAGAATCATGGCTTTCATGTGCTGACGGAGACGCTGCCGGCCGGTCTGGGCATATCTCACGACAACCTGAACGATCATACCTCCGAAGGCATGATCTGCCGGGAACGCAACGCCTTCAGCGTCCAGTATCATCCTGAGGCGGCGCCCGGCCCCCATGATGTGGCGTACCTCTTTGATCGGTTTGTTGAACTTATGACCCAGGAAAAGGAGAAAAGAACGTGATCCTGATCATCGATTTCGGTTCTCAGTACAATCAGTTGATCGCCCGGCGGGTGCGCGAGCACCATGTTTACTGCCAGATCGAACCGCCTGACATCGGCCTCGCTACGATCAAGGCCCTGAAGCCGGAAGGGATCATCCTTTCAGGCGGGCCGGCCAGTATTTACGAAAAGGGCAGCCCCCGTGTGGATAAAGGGATCTTTGACCTGAACATTCCGGTGCTCGGGATCTGCTATGGTCTGCAATTCATGATCGACGCCCTGGGGGGTGAAGTGGTTCGGTCGGAAAAGCGGGAATACGGTTTTGCCGAACTGCAAATCCGGCGACCGGAAGGAATTTTCACCGGCACTGAAAGAGAAACCCGTTGCTGGATGAGCCACGGCGATACCATCGGCAAGCTGCCGAAAGGTTTCCGGATTACGGCATCCACTCCCAATACGGCGGTTGCGGCGGCAGAGCATCCGGGGAAGCGCTTCTATGGTTTGCAGTTCCATCCCGAGGTTGTCCATACACCGGAAGGCAAAAAAATCCTGGGGAATTTCCTCTTCGCGATCTGCGACTGCAAAAAGAACTGGACGATGAAGTCCTTCGCCCGGGACGCGGTCGAAGAGATCCGCGCCCAGGTCGGCGCCGGTAAGGTCATCCTGGGATTGAGCGGCGGCGTCGATTCGTCAGTGGCGGCGGTGTTGCTCCACCAGGCCATCGGCTGGCAATTAACCTGCGTTTTTGTGGACAACGGCGTCCTGCGCGAAGGCGAAGCGGTGAAAGTCCAAGAGGTCTTCAAAAAGCATTTTCAACTGAATCTGCGTTTTGCCCGGGCGAAGAAGCTCTTTCTGGACCGCTTGAAAAATATTGAAGATCCTGAAAAGAAACGAAAAATAATCGGGCATACCTTCATCGAGGTCTTCGAGAAGGAGGCCCGCCGGATCAAAGGTGTGGCTTTTCTGGCCCAGGGCACGCTCTATCCCGACATCATCGAGTCCCGGTCGGCCTTCGGCGGCCCCAGTGCCGTGATCAAATCGCATCATAACGTGGGCGGCCTCCCGAAAAAGATGAACCTCAAACTGGTGGAACCCCTCAAGCACCTCTTCAAGGACGAGGTCCGGCTGCTGGGCAAGGAGCTGGGCATGTCCGATGAGCTGGTCTGGCGTCAGCCCTTCCCCGGACCGGGGCTCGCCATCCGCATCATCGGCGATGTCACGGAAAAGCGACTGGCCATCCTGTGCAAGGCCGATGTCATTCTCCAGGATGAAATCCGGGCGGCGAACCTCTACCGCAAGCTTTGGCAGTCCTTTGCCATTCTGATGAAAATATCCTGGCCATCCGGGCCGTCACCAGCGACGACGCCATGACGGCGGACTGGGCCAGAATCCCTTATGATGTCCTCGGCCGGATCGCCAACCGGATCATCAACGAGGTCCGGGGTGTGAACCGGGTGGTCTACGACATCAGCTCAAAACCGCCCAGCACCATTGAATGGGAGTAGAATGCCGAAAAGAACGGATCTAAAAAAAATCCTGATCATCGGCTCCGGTCCCATCATCATCAGCCAGGCCTGCGAGTTCGACTATTCCGGCACCCAGGCCTGCAAAGCCCTGAAGGAAGAGGGCTACGAGGTCGTCCTGATCAACAGCAACCCGGCGACGATCATGACAGACCCGGAAACGGCCGACCGGACCTATATTGAGCCCATC
>JAPLJM010000198.1 GCA_026388595.1 Deltaproteobacteria bacterium | reverse complement strand
CGCCGATACCAAGATGGAATTCGGCCTGATGGACGGCGAGCTCATCCTGATTGACGAGTTGCTCACGCCGGATTCATCACGCTTCTGGCCAAAGGACGATTACGAACCGGGAAGGGCGCAAAAGAGCTACGACAAGCAATTCCTCCGGGACTATCTCCTGTCCATTTCCTGGGATCAGAAGCCGCCGGCGCCGTCGCTGCCGACAGATATCATTGCGAAAACAAAAGAAAAATATGCAGAGGCGCTGCAGCGGTTAATTAAATAAGACGCCGGCCCTTGACAGGGTCGCGCATGTAACTTACCTTACTAGATGACTAAAAAAGCTCTCCGAGCGCAGCTGTGAAAATCAAAACAATGGAGTAAACAAGAAATCTTACATGATAAAACGTTGTTATTACGAAGTCCTGGAAGTGGAGAGAAACGCCACCGAAGAGGAGATCAAGAAGCGTTATCGAAAAATGGCCATGCAATATCATCCCGATCGCAATCAGGGTGATAAAGAGGCGGAGGAACGATTCAAGGAAGCAGCCGAGTCCTATGAAGTCCTGAGCGATCGTGAGAAACGGGATATTTACGACCGCTATGGCCATGAGGGGCTCAGCAACACAGGCTTTCGGGGGTTCTCCGGGTTTGAAGACATTTTCTCCAGTTTCGGCAGCATTTTTGAAGATGTATTCGGATTCAGCAACGGGCGATCAAGATCCAGAACAGCGGCGCGGGCAGGCAACGATCTTCGCTACGATCTTAAAATTTCCTTTATGGACGCAGCCGTCGGCCTGGCCACGGACCTTGATGTTCCCAAATTCGAGACATGCGGCGACTGCAGGGGAACCGGCGCAGCAGCGGGCACCAGCCCGGAGATCTGCCGCCGTTGCCAGGGCCGGGGCCAGGTAACCCAGTCCAGCGGGTTCTTCAGCATCAGCACCACCTGCCCAGGTTGCCGGGGCGAGGGGCGGATCATCACGGAACCTTGCAGGCCCTGTCTGGGCACAGGACGGAAACAAACAACCAGAACTGTAAATGTCAAGATTCCGGCCGGGGTTGAAACGGGCTCCCGTTTGCGGCTGCGCGGCGAAGGAGAACAGGGCAGCCATGGTGGACCGAACGGAGATCTCTATGTTTTCATTCATGTGGAGCCCCATGAATTCTTTGAACGAAGCGGCGACGACATTTATTGCCGCATCCCCATCTCTTTCGTTCAGGCGGCCCTGGGTGACAGTATCGAAGTGCCCACGCTCATGAGCACCGAGAAGCTGAAAATTCCCAAGGGGACCCAAACCGGCAAAACCTTCCGATTGAAGGGCAAAGGCATTGCCCATCTGCGGGGTTTTGGACGGGGGGATCAGATCATTGAAACCGTGGTGACCATCCCGACGCAGTTAAACAAGAAACAGGAAGACCTGCTCCGGGAGTTTGTCCGGGTCAGCGGTGGTCAGGAATTGCGGTCCTGAGATCGGCGGACTTGCAAAATTCCCGATAATTTTGTAATTGATGAGACGAGAAACTGGATGGGAAAGGAGATGCCATGTTAAAACGAAAGATGCGATTGTGGTTGTTGGTGATGGGCTTTTTCCTGATTTCCGCTTGCGGTCCGGAAATCTTGATCCTGGGAGGCATCGTCGGTTCAGGCGCGGGAACCTATTACTTCATCAACGGCGAGCTGGTGACCGACTATAGCGCCCCCTTTGATAATGTGTGGAGCGCCTGCGAAAAGACCGTTGCGGATATGCGCGGGAAAGATGTGCGGCCAAAACGGGAACTCGCTACAGGCAGCATTCAAGCCGCGATCAATGATGAAAATGTCAAAATAACATTAACTTACAAAAACAAAAACCTGACCAGCGTTGGTATCCGGGTTGGCTACGTCGGCAACAAACTGTCCTCTCAGCTTCTGCATGACAGAGTTTATGAAAACATCTTCAAAAAGTGAAGCGAATCCTCAGCAATGACAGATTGCCCCGGATTGCCGGCGGCAGGAACCGGCCATGAAAAAATTGATTGTCGGCCTCATCCTGGGCCTCATCCTGGTCTATCTGTCGCTTAGAGGGATTGATTTTCGGCAAGTTGCAGATGGTTTCAGGCAGGTGCGGGTTGATTATATCCTGTTTTTCCTGCTGATCGTTTTCTTTGTCCAATCATTGCGGTCGTTTCGCTGGGGGTTGATGCTCAGGCCCCTCGATCGCGTCAATCAGATTTCTCTTTTTTCTGTGACCAGCGTCGGCTTTTTAGCAATCATTTCCCTGCCCGCCAGACTGGGCGAACTGGCCCGGCCCTATCTGATCACAAAAAAAAGCAAAATAAAAATGACGGCCGCCCTGGGAACGATTTTCGTCGAACGGATTTGCGACAGTATCGCCATCCTGGCCATCTTTGCCGGCATCCTGTTCTTTGTCCCCTTTTTACCCCCCTGGCTTGTTCGATCGGCCCTGCTGGTCTCTCTGCTGACGTTAATCTTCCTGGCACTCATGGTTATCATGCTGATGAAGCGCGAAGCCGCACTGAAGATATTGGCGCCCCTGATTCATCGGCTGCCTGAACGCTTTGCCGGAAAAATCGAGGGTCTGCTTCACCAGCTGATCGACGGGTTTAAGATTTTCAGCAATGCCCGCCTGCTGCTTCAGGTTCTCCTGTTATCCCTGTTCATCTGGATGGTCAATGCAGCGGCCATTTATACCCTGTTTCATGCCTTTGCCCTCAATCTGCCCTTCACCGCCGCAATTGTGCTGATGATCATCCTGCTGATCGGCATCGCCATCCCGACGGCGCCGGGATTCATCGGCAACTGGCATTACGCCTGCATTCTCGGCCTCACCCTCTTTGACGTTTCTAAATCAGAAGCCCTTACATTTGCCATTATCTATCATTTCCTCTCTATCGGCATCGTTATCGCCTTGGGAATCATTTTTCTTCCCTTCAATAAATTTTCAATTGCCGATATGAAGAAGGAAGCCCTGTCCACGCATCGGGAATAACAAACTGAGAGCTTTGCATAACCGGTGAAAAATGGTTCGCAAGCGGCGAATGAAAGATTTTTCGCGTTTCCATAAATTAGACTAACTTATTGATTTCAAAAATATTTAGGCTTTATAATATTTTATGCGAAAAAGATTTTGAGCCGCGGCGAAGCCATGTTTCAAAGGTTTCAAGACTTGTTTAAAGGTTTCGAAGGGTGAAGCACAACGAAGCATCCGGACTTTTTAAGTCGCCGTCAGGCGTCGCCGTCGGCGGATTTGCCGTCCAAGCCGTAACCCTTTATTTTCCGGTGAAGATTGCTCCTCTCCAGGCCGATGGCCTCTGCCGTCCGGGAAATATTTCCATCAAATTCCTTCAGTTTTTTCTCAATGTAGCGTTTCTCGAATTTCCATTTTGCTTCTTTGTAGGAGTCCGAAAAGGTCTCCGGTTTGTCCGGCAGGCATGGGTCGATTTCCCTGAATAACGCTGGAATATCGCCGGCAACAATAACATTCGTCGGCGTCATGATGAAAAGCCTTTCGGTGATATTTTTTAATTCCCGGACATTGCCCGGCCAGTTGTGTTCTGTCAGCAGGGCCACGACTTCCGGCGCCATTGTCTTGGCCGGTTCTCCTTCCTTAACGGAAAAATCCTTCAGGAAGCGGTCGACCAGCAGGGGAATATCTTCTTTTCGGTCCCGCAGGGGAGCGATTCTCAGGGGAATGACGTTCAGACGATAGAAGAGATCCTGGCGGAAACGACCCTCTTCCATTTCCTTTTCCAGGTCCTTGTTTGTCGCCGCAAGCACCCGGACATCTGTGGGGATCAACTTCGTGCCGCCGACCCGCTCGAATTTCTTTTCCTGCAGGATTCTCAGAATTTTCGCCTGCGCTTTCAGGCTCATATCGGCTACTTCATCCAGAAAAATCGTTCCCTCATGGGCAAGATCGAATTTGCCTCTTTTTTTTGCCGTCGCACCGGTGAAGGCCCCCCGCTCATGGCCGAACAGTTCGCTTTCAATCAAATCTTCCGGGATGGCCGCACAGTTCACTTCAATGAAGGGTTTGCCGGCCCGCCGGCTCTGCCTGTGAATGGAACGGGCCACCAGCTCTTTGCCGGTGCCGTTTTCCCCCATAATGAGGATCCACGCATTGGTCGGCGCCACCAGCGAGATCATTTCCTTCAATTCCAGAATGGGCGGACTATTTCCCGTTAACTCATATTCACGCGACAGTTTCTGCCGTAAAAGCTTGTTCTCTTCTTCGAGGCGAAGCATATCCAGGGCATGATTGACCACCAGGACCACTTTTTCCAGAGAGAGCGGTTTTTCAATGAAATCAAACGCCCCCAGTTTGGTTGCCTTGACAGCCGTTTCAATGGTGCCATGACCCGACATCATGACCACACAGGCGGACGGAGATTCGGACTTTATGGCCTTGAGGGTATCAAGTCCATCCATCCCCGGAAGCCAGATATCCAGGAATACGAGATTGGGTAATTCATCCTCGACGATTTTTACGGCCCGCTCCCCGCTTTCAGCCATCAAAACCTCATAGCCCTCGTCGACCAGAATACCGCCCAGGGATTGGCGGATCGTTTCCTCGTCATCAACAATCAGAATCGTTTTTTGCATAAGATCTTCAATTTCCTTTAATCAAATCAGCGGTGAAGTCCGCGCGGGCCAAGTCTCATTGTTCACTTCCCATCCTTGAGGGGCTCGCGAAAAAGTGGCAAGCCCGTTGAAAATGGGACGGTGACCTAAAAAGTTCCGCAGTCAAGGCACGCGAATCCTGAGGAATGAGGCGTATTTTGAACGTACGCCGCAATGACGCAAGGATGAAGCGTAACGCAGCATCCGGACTTTTTAGGTCGTCATCATCCTTCGGGAACCGGCAATTCAAATGCAATAACAGTGCCTTGCGGACGATTATCCCTAACGCTCAGGTAGCCGTGATGATCGGCAATGATGGAACTCACGATGGCCAGCCCCAAACCGGTTCCGGAGCGTTTTGTCGAAAAATAGGGTTCAAACATTTTCCCCTTATAGGCCGGCGGGATGCCGCTGCCGTTGTCGGCCACTTCGACCAGCGCCCGGTGGCGGCCGCCGTCATGGGCAGTCCTGATTTCAATGCGCCCACCCGGCTTATTCAGCGAGGCGACCGCATTATCCAGCAGATTGATCATGACCCGCTTGATCTGGGCAGGATCAAGATTCATCCTGGGAATATCTTCGCCCTTCTGAAAATCAAAGGCAATCTCCTTGTGGGCATCCTGATACAGGGTGACGGCGCCGGAAATGACCTCATTGAGGTCGTTCATGGTGGGCGTTGTCACCGGCATCCGGGCATAACGGGAAAATTCGTCCACCAGATTTTTTAGAACGTCCACCTGGCTGATGATGGTACTCGTGCATTCTTTAAACACAGCGCCGTCTTCTCCCACTTTATCCCCGAACTTTTTTTGCAGTCGCTGCGCGGAGAGCTGGACGGGGGTCAGGGGGTTTTTGATTTCATGAGCCATGCGCCGGGCCACTTCTCGCCATGCCGCCGCCCTTTCCGCCTTCTGGAGCTGCGTCAAATCCTCGAAAACGACCACCATCCCCATATCATTTCCCTCATCATCACTGATTAAGGTGGTGGCCATCAAAAAGGTCAGGACGCTGCCTTGGATGATCAATTCGATCTGCTTTTCGATGAACCCCCCCTTGCTTTCGCGAAGTTCCCGCAGGATTTCGTCCACCAAGGTGAGATGTTCCGCATCCAGCAATTCCATATAGCGCCTGTCCAGGACCTTTTCGGTCCTGATATTGAGCATTTTTTCCGTCGCCCGGTTGATAGTGGTAATGACGCCTTCCCGGTCGATGGAAACCACTCCGGCCGATACATTGCGAAGCACCGTTTCCATGTACTTCCGCCGCCGCTCCAGATCGATATTCACCTGCTCCAGCCGCTCGTTGCTCTTTTTCAGATCCCGGGTCATCTGGTTGAAGGAATCCACCAACACTCCGATTTCATCATCTGCCACGATGTCAATCTGATAATCCAGGTCTCCATGGGCGATCTTGCGTGTCGCATCGGCCAGATCCTGGATAGGAACAGTAATGCCTTTTGCCAGAAAAAGCCCGAACCAGGTGGCGGAAAAAATGATCAGGAGGGTCACCAGAAATAAGGTAATGATATAACTGAATTTGAGCGGGTTCTTGAGGAGGGTTAATTGCTTGTATTGATCAGATGTCTTTGATATAATTGATACTTTATCAGTGAGTGTCTTCGGCAGATAGAAGCTGACAACAACCAGGCCGATCACTTCCCGGGGACCGGAGGATGAATAAATAGGCACAGCCCCGCTCACCAGATCTCCCGTACCGGCCTGGTTCACCGAGGATACCTCCTTGCCGAGAAAGACATCCTCCCGTATTTTCGGGGATAAGGGCGCCGCTTTCAGATCGAGATTGTCCTTGTCTTTCAACTGGAAGGTCTGCTTCGGATTGTCCAGATAAACTTCCAGCAGGTCGAATTTAAATGTTTTCTGCCGTTGATCAAGCAGCGTCTTTAAATAAAGGCCCCTGTCCTTCTGATAGAGGCGATGCGCGGTGATATCCGAACTGACCTGCCGGGCGTAGAATTTGGCATGTTCCTCTGTCTGCTGATAATAGAGCTGCGCCAGTTCAATGGTCTTATTCAATGCATCCCCGATTTTCATGCTGAACCACGTCTCGATGCTGTAGGAAAGAAAATTGATGGAAACAAGGAACAGCAGCACCGTGGGAATGAGCGACAAGCCGACAAAGGCAGTCACGAGCTTTGTCCGGAGCTTTGAGCCGATCACCCCCTGTCTTCTTTCAAAAATCAGCTTAACCACATTTCGGACAATCAGGAAGATAAGCAGGATGATCAGGATCACATTGATGTTGATGAGCCCGAAGATTAGGACATTGTTCGAAGCAGGCAGGATGGCTTCACTGCGGAACAACTCATATTCCAGAAAAGAAAGTATCAGAACCACGGCGACGGTAATGACGATAATGATACGCTCCCGCTTCCGTCGCATGGTTTCCGCGGTATCCAAACCGGCAGATTTGCTTTCCTTTCCTGTCATTTAAAACATGAACCTTTGCTTGTACCAGTCCGTCTCGAAATCCCAGAGAGAAACAAAAAAGAAAACATATTCCATCCCAAGAGGCAGACGGACCTTATCCAGTTTTGCCTTGATCATGATATAGGTGGGCCTGTTTTTCTGCAATTGTCTGACAGGTGCCACGACAACGCCGTTTAATTCCGTCATGGCCCGCTTAGCTCCCTCAAAGTCCTGAAAGCCTTCCGGTTCCTGCCTATTGAGCAGCCACACATAGAAAGTTTTTTTTACGCTGTTGTATTGGACGGCCTGCTTGATGACGACACCGGCGGCCTTCCTGTCGAACCATAGGGATCGTTCCTGGTACAGATCGACCAGAAACGTAATGGTGACGGGCACACCGGCCAGAATCGCCGTCTCCATGTCCTTGCTGATCGCATTGTTAACTTTTGCATATAGATGAATATAATCGACGCTCTGCGTTATGAGGACGCCTTTTATGACGGCTTCATTGCCCATCGCCGGGAGGGGAAAGAAATGGAGGGAAAGAAAGATAAACAACAAAATGGTGATGAATCGTCTTTTGTTCATGCGAACATGCCGAATTCCCGTACCATAAAACTACAGATTTCCTCATTATTTAAAGTCGGGCCCCATACTTCGGGCCCCATACTAGGGAAGCGGCGCTTAAATTGCAAGCGCTATTTATGGGGGGGCGTGAAGCTGTTATGCGTTGATGGCGTCAAGGATGCGAAAGGTGGGCAAATGAAAAGGGTGGACGGTGTTTTCCTGGTCCTGCAGCCCATATTGGTGGACGATCGACCAGCTTTCCGGCCGGGCGAGAACTTCCTGAAGCAGCCGGTTGTTCAACCGGTGCCCTGATTTATGAGCCACAAAATGGCCGATGATAGGCATTCCCAGAAGCGACAGGTCCCCGATGGCGTCCAGGATTTTATGCTTCACAAATTCATTGGGGCAACGCAGCCCTTCTTTGTTGATGATTGCCCTATCGTCCAGGACAACGGCATTTTTGAGTGAACCGCCGAGCGCCAGCCCCCTGGCCTGAAGGTATTCAACGTCCTTCAGGAAACCGAATGTCCGGGCTGCGCAGATCTCCTTCTCATAATTGGCATCGGAAAAAGTCATGTGATAGGTCTGCTGGCCGATGGCAGGGTGAGCAAAGTCGATCATGTAGGTAATCTTGAATTCCGATGCCGGCAACAGCATCGCCGATCCCTCGTTATCCTCGACGGCGATCTCATTTTTTATCACCAGTATTTTCTTGCATTTGCCCTGCACCCGGGTTCCCACGGTTTTCAGCATCCGGACGAACGGCAGGGCGCTGCCATCCATAATCGGCAATTCCGGGGCGTCCACCTCAACAATGGCATTATCGATACCCATACCGCTGAATGCAGACATCAGGTGCTCGATCGTGGAAATTGCGGACCCGTTGTTGCCGATGGTCGTCGCCAGCGTGGTGTCGCAGACATTTCTCACATCCGCTTTGATCCGGTGATTGCCGGGCAAATCGGCACGAATAAAGACAATCCCCTCGTCCACGTCGGCAGGCATGATCTTCATGCTGACCTTGCGGCCGGAATGCAGTCCCGTGCTCTTACATTCAACTTCTTCACGAAGGGTTCTCTGGAGATACATTGTATGCGTTTAATCCTGAATATTATTTAACAGCCTCTCAAAAAGCTGCTGTCCCGGTTCAGGCGGCAATCCGCCTTGCATGCAACTACACAATAATGCTTATTTTTTGCTTTGAACGGAATGACAAATAACACCACCATTCGATTCTTGATCGCGAGCTCATCGTTTTTTGCTCCCATAAAGCAATATGTATACCATACTACACATACCTAAAATTTATATGCTATCAATTTCAAGCTCATAAAATAGCTCATTATTACAAGACGGATTTTAATGGTCAGAAGCGGAAGAAATCCCGGCGGCGATTATCTGTGTCATTATGGACACACCTCTTAAGAAAAAAGGTAGCCCCTCCGATGGAACGCTTCCGAAAATGAAATCGGGCAGCCTTGCTGCGGATTCATCCGGTCGGCGCCGCCCAGTAGCGTTCCTTTTCGCTGTAAACGCAGCCGCAGTAAGCCTGCCGGTACATTCCTGTTTCCCTTGAAATCCTCACCCCTTCCGACCAGCCCACCCGGAAATCCCGGTAATAAAAAGAAATCCCATATTCTTTCGCCAGAGTTTCTCCGATGCTCCTGATCAAGTCATGCTTTTGATATTTGCTGTAGAGCAGCGTGGTGGTGAAGCCGTCGAATGCCCGGCCCTTTGCCATGCTTGCCGCATAACGCAACCGAATGTCATAACAGGCATAGCACCTATCCGCTTCCCGGAAGGCAACGCTGCGCAGAAAGTTTTCCATGTCGTAACCTTCCGGCCATAGGACCTCAAGGTTCTGTTGCACCGCATAATCTCTCAGCGTCTCCAGGCGCTGTTGATATTCACGGCAGGGATGGATATTGGGATTATAAAAGCACCCCGTGATTTCGTGTTCATCCTGTATTAGCATCTTGAGCGGATAGATCAGGCAGGGCGCACAGCAAGTGTGGAGTAAAATTTTCATAATCTGCAAAACGGCCTAAAAAAGATCTTTCTGGTTGGCCGCCACCCATGGTTTTCCAAAGTGTTCATAGGCAATCTTGGTTGCCATCCGGCCCCTGGCCGTTCGCTGGATATAGCCTTCCTGAATGAGAAAGGGTTCGCAGACGTCCTCGATGGTCGTTTTTTCTTCGCCGATGGCGGCGGAGAGGTTGTCGATGCCCACCGGCCCCCCATTAAACTTGTCAATCAGTGTCAGGAGGATCGTGCGGTCCATGTGGTCAAACCCCCGGTAATCCACTTCCAGCAAATTCAGCGCATCCACGGTCACGCCTTTATCGATTCTTCCTGCGGCTTTGACCTGGGCGAAATCCCGGACCCGCCGCAGCAGGCGGTTTGCGATCCGGGGCGTCCCGCGCGACCGATGCGCCATTTCCTGGGCGCCCGCCTCATCCAGATCCACCGATAGGATTTTCGCCGATCGCTTGAGAATAACGGAAAGTTCGGCAGGGCTGTAAAAACCGAACCGGAAACTCATGCCGAACCGGTCCCGGAGCGGCGACGTCAGTAGTCCTGCCCTGGTGGTGGCGCCGATGAGGGTAAATTTGGGGATCTCCAGCTTCATGGACCGCGCCGAGGGTCCCTGGCCGATGAGAATGTCGATATGATAGTCCTCCATGGCCGGATAGAGGATTTCTTCGACCACATGGGACAGCCGGTGAATTTCATCGATAAAAAGAACGTCGTGTTCATGGAGGTTGGTCAGAATCGCCGCCAGATCTCCCGGCCGTTCAATGACCGGACCGGAGGTGACCTTGATATCCACTCCCATCTCCCGTGCCATGATATAGGCGAGCGTCGTCTTTCCCAGACCGGGAGGCCCATAGAGGAGCACGTGATCGAGCGCCTCTTTCCGTCCTTTTGCGGCCTCGATGAAAACGGCCAGGTTATTTTTTATCTTTTCCTGCCCGATATACTCGCCAAGATTTCTGGGGCGGAGTGACAGCTCAAACCCGGTTTCCATCTCCAGGGTGACCGGACTGAT
>JAPLJM010000153.1 GCA_026388595.1 Deltaproteobacteria bacterium | reverse complement strand
ATCCGGAAAGGCGCCCGTCCGAACCTCATCGCAATATTGACGGACGGCTTCTTTCATCTGCAGGTTCAAGTTTGCATACTTCTTCACGAACTTGGGCGTAAACCGCTCGAAGATCCCCAGCATGTCATTGACCACCAGGACCTGACCGTCACAGTGGATGCCGGCTCCGATACCGATCGTGGACATCGTCAGGGATTCCGTAATCTCACGGGCAAGCTGTACCGGGACGCATTCCAGGACCACGGCGAAAGCCCCGGCTTCTTCAAGAATCCTGGCATCTTCGATCATCCTTTTTGCAGCAGCATCGCCTTTCCCCTGCACCTTGTACCCACCCAGCTGATGGACGGACTGAGGGGTCAATCCCAGATGGGCCATGACGGGGATGCCGGCGGCGGCAATCCGCCGCGTTACTTCGGCGACTTCCCGGCCGCCTTCCAGTTTTACGCCATGGGCGCCGGCCTCCTGCAGGAAACGTCCGGCATTCCGAACGGCTTCCTCAACGGATACCTGGTAGGACATAAAAGGCATGTCTCCCAGCACCATCGCCCGTTTTGCCCCTCGGCAGACCGCCTTGGTGTGATGGATCATATCTTCCATCGTGACGGGAAGGGTGCTTTCATAGCCCAGAACAACCATGCCCAGCGAGTCCCCGACCAAAATAATGTCGATGCCCGCCTCATCCACCACGGCTGCCGTTCCGTAGTCATAGGCCGTCAGCATGGTTACTTTTTCCTTTTTTTTCTTCATGTCCTTGATGACCGCGGTCGTGATTTTATTTAACGTTCCCTGGGTGCTCATCTGTTATGCCTCCTTTGAGTTGTTTTTTAATTATCTCTGCCTGGTTGCGGGTTAGGGAGTCCTTCTGCAGGGCAATGTCGACCGTCATCAGGCCCAGTTCACAATAGGCATTCAGGAGATCGGGCAGCCTTTCCTGAAAGGCCTGAAGATGCTTTTCAATCGTACCTGCATCGCCGCGGACAATGGGACCGGTCAGTGCCTGAATCGCGCCTTTCGTTTCAATGTTCAGGAGTGTGCCCTTTACAAGCGGCCAGAAGGCCCGGATCGCTTCTTTGTGGTTCAGCCCGAGAGCCTGATAGGTCGTCTCCACCATATGCATCAGGGTGGTCAAATAATTGGAAGCCATACAGGCAGCGGCATGATAGAGGGCTTTATCTTTTTCCGGAACGAAGAAAGGGGTGCCTTTCAATGCTTTCACCAGGGAGACAGACCATTCCCTGAGCGCATCGTCGGCCGTGATGCCGAAAGTACTACCGGGAATATTGATAATGGCGCCTTCCACATCGGCGAAGGACTGAATGGGGTGAATGCTGGCCACAAAGGCGCCTGCCTGACGCGCTGATGCCAGCAGGTCAATGCTTCCGGCGCCGCTCATATGTATGACCTTGTCGCCCTCCTGGACGGCGCCGTCTGAAACAATCTGGTGGCAAACCGAGGAGATTGCGTCATCGGGGGTGGTAATGATGATACAGGATGCCGCCATGGCCGCTTCAGTAAGGCTTTTACAAGCCTTGCCGCCGGTGAATGAAATCCCCTTTTTCAGGGCAGCGGGGGATTGATCGGCCACGGCAATGATCTGGTAACCCACTGATCTCAAAAGGTGTCCGACCGCTGAGCCCACTTTGCCCAACCCGAGAATGGCGATGCTGTCTCCGGTGTCTTTAGGGTGAATCATCATGGTCCGGCTCTCCCTCTTTCAATAAAAAAGCCCTCCGGACAAAAACCGGAAGGCCTCAATATCATTGACATTTAATGATAGCCAAGGAACCATTCCGTCTCAGTCCGTAGATTCTGGATCCAAGCGGTTTGTGGTTTATATCACATACAGGAAGGATCGTCAATATAAACCCGTTTCGGGTTGGCCCACTTTAAGAGCAGATATCCTTGGTTGTAAATCAGCGAAGATTTTAATATAGTCCTGAGAAATCTTTTTGAAAAAGGATCGATCATTTAAATGAAGCCCATTGACTTGATGATTTTTGATCTGGACGGGACCCTGGTGGCGTCCGGGAAGGACATTGCCGCTTCCGTAAACTTTGCGCTGGGAGCCCTGGGGCTGCCAACGTTTGAAGAAAGCGTTATTCTTGAATTTATCGGGGATGGCGTAAAAAAGCTGATTGAACGGTCGCTCGGCAGGGCCTCGCATGACCGTTTCGAAGAGGCGCTGAACCTCTTTTCACGCCATTATGATGAGCACATGCTGGATACCACGGTCCTTTATCCAGG
>JAPLJM010000335.1 GCA_026388595.1 Deltaproteobacteria bacterium | reverse complement strand
GGGACAAGATGAAGCTGGCAGGTCTGCCGGTGGAGAAGGAGTAGACATGTCCTCTATCAAGATACCTAAACCTGAGGAGATGATCCGGATCAGCTACAAGCTGCCACGAACGCCGTGGATGAAGACCCCTGTCGATTTCCGGCCGGGGACATGGAGCTACAGCGGAGCCGCCAAGAATCTCACCTACCTCGATATGCCGAACCCCAGGGCCTGGCAACCATACGAAGAGGATTGGAAACTGCCGGAGAACTGGAAGGAGATCATCCTTGAGGGGATGCGGGAGCGCCTGGATAAATACCGTTCCTTCAGGCTCTTTTTGGACCTGTGCGTACGGTGCGGTGCATGCGCTGACAAGTGTCACTTCTACATCGGCAGCGGTGATCCCAAAAACATGCCCGTGCTGCGGGCGGAGTTGCTACGGTTCGGTATACCGCCGTTATTTTACAACCGCGGGACGGCTTTTCGGCCGGCTTGCCGGCGCCCGGGAGCTGACGGAGGATGTCCTGAAGGAATGGTTTTACTACTTCTACCAGTGCACCGAATGCCGCCGCTGCTCCGTCTTTTGCCCCTACGGCATCGATCAGGCGGAAATCACGATGATGGGCAGGGAGCTCCTCAATCTCGTGGGATGCAACATCAACTGGATCATCGAACCGGCGGCCAACTGCTTCCGGACGGGAAATCACCTCGGCATCCAGCCGGGCGGCATCTAGGACATGCTTGAATTCATGGCCTATGACATTGAAGACCGGACAGGCGTCCGTGTGGAGTTCCCTCTCAATAAAAAAGGCGCTGATGTGCTCTTTATCACGCCCTCCGGCGATTTTTTTGCCGATCCCGGAACTTACACCTGCATGGGTTATATGATGCTTTTCCATGAGATCGGCCTGAATTACACCTTCAGCACCTATGCCTCCGAGGGAGGGAATTTCGGCCTCTTCACCTCTCACGAGATGGTCAAACGCCTCAATTCAAAGATGTATGCAGAGGCGAAGCGTCTGGGCGTCAAATGGATCCTTGGCGGCGAGTGCGGGCACATGTGGCGGGTCATTCACCAGTACATGGGCACCATGACCGGGCCAGCCGAATTTCTGGAGGAGCCCGTCTCTCCGCTTACGGGGACAAGGTTTGAAAACGCCCGCGCCACTAAGATGGTGCATATCACCGAGTTCACGGCTGACCTAATCAGAAGCGGAAAGCTGAAACTGGATCCGCACCGGAACGATCATCTCCGGATCACCTTCCACGATTCCTGCAATCCTGCCAGGGCCATGGGCCTTTTCGAAGAGC
Organism: Deltaproteobacteria bacterium; assembly: GCA_026388595.1. Classification (GTDB taxonomy): domain Bacteria; phylum Desulfobacterota; class Syntrophia; order Syntrophales; family Fen-1087; genus JAPLJM01. The sequence goes on along the minus strand of JAPLJM010000335.1, from coordinate 1,402 downwards.
CGCGTTACATCATCAAAAACGCCGCACGCCACTTTTACGAGATGCCGGAGGACACCATCCGCGAAAAGACCCTCTGCTGCGGAGGCGGGGCGGGGCTCGGCAACGACGAGAACTTTGAGATGCGGATGCGGGGGGGGATGCCCCGGGCAATGGCTGTCAAACACGTGAATGAGAAGCACGGTGTTAATCGCCTGGCCTGCATCTGTGCCATCGACCGGTCAACCCTCTCCTCCTTGATGGACTATTGGGTGCCCGGTGTGACCGTGATGGGCGTCCACGAACTGCTGGCCAATGCCCTCATCATGACCGGGGAAAAAGACAGAACGACGGACCTGCGGGGTGAACCGTTAAAGGAAAGAACAGATGATGAAACTCCATGACCACGGAATTATTCTCGCCGGGATCGTGGTCTTTTTGATCCTGGCCACCATCCCGTTCTGGTACGGCGGGGGAAAGGCGGTTTCTCCGCCGGACCTGCGGCTGGATACGCCCGCTATCGCAAAGTTGAAGGAAAAGCGCTGTGTGGAAACAACCTCCTTCATGCGCTCAAACCACATGAAACTTCTCAACACCTGGCGGGACAGCGTCGTCCGGGAGGGGAACCGTTCTTACAGGGCCGCGGACGGAAAGGTCTATGATGCAAGCCTGACCGGGACCTGCCTGGATTGTCACAGCAACAAGGTGCAGTTCTGCGACCGGTGCCATGATTATGCCGGGGTCAAGCCCGCCTGCTGGAACTGCCATATTATCCCCGAGGAGGTCCGGTGATGGCACCCACGCGGAGGGAAGTCCTGATTATCGCCGGTCTTTCGACCATCGGCGTAGCCTGTCCACCCCTGGCCAGGATCATCTCTGCAAAAACCGGAATCCTTTCAGCTCGAAATATTTCTCCGGGGGGGCCGGTTATCACCCAAGCCCTGACGGCGAAGCGCTGGGGGATGGCGGTGGATGCGAAGAAATGCCGCGACGACTGTACAGACTGCTTTACGGCCTGTCACAACGCGCACAATGTCCCTGCCATAGGGAATCCCAAGCATGAGGTCAAATGGATCTGGCCGGAGCGGTTTGAGAACGTCTTTCCTGCGGAAAGCCATGCACATATTCGGGAGGCCGTCCGAAAACAGACCCTGCCGGTCCTCTGCAACCACTGCGACAACCCGCCCTGCGTTCGGGTCTGCCCCACAGGCGCCACATTCAAGAGGGCGGACGGTATCGTGATGATGGATTATCACCGCTGCATCGGGTGCAAAATCTGTCTTGCCGCCTGTCCCTATGGTGCAAGGAGTATCAACTTCAGAAATCCCAGGCCCTTTATCCGCAAGCTCAACCTTGATTTCCCGACACGCAGCAAAGGGGTCATCGAAAAATGTAATTTCTGTGATGAGCGGCTGGCCCGCGGGAT
>JAPLJM010000110.1 GCA_026388595.1 Deltaproteobacteria bacterium | reverse complement strand
CAGGGGTTTCGCCTCACCCACACAATAGGGCGGGAAATTATAATGCAGGAGAAAGGCTCGCCTTTCTTCGCCGCTCACAAAATCCATCCGCTGTTCGTCCGAGGAAGTCCCCAGCGTCACAACGGCCAGGGCCTGTGTTTCTCCCCGGTTGAAGAGCGCCGACCCATGGGTTCGGGGAAGGAGCCCCACCTCCGCACTGATGGGACGGATCTCCGCGGAGGATCTGCCGTCGATTCTTGTTTTTTCCTTAAGGACCATGGTCCGGATCACGCGCCGCTCCAGATTTTCTAAAATTGCGGCGACCTTCCCCTTCAAAGTTGAATCTTCGGCGGTTTGCGCCGCAATCACCTGCTCGCGGATCTGATCCAGCCGGCTGTACCGTTCCTGTTTGCGGGGGAGACGATAGGCTTCCTCAAAGTCTCTGAGCGCCGCGTCCGTGACGCTGGACACCAGCCCTTCGTCCACAACGGCCGGTGCAAAGGCCCTTTTTTCCTTGCCGATGGCCTCGCGCATGCGGTCCTGCAGATCAATGACAGGTCGGAGATTCTCCAGTCCGAAATTGATGGCGTCCACCAGGACATCTTCATCCACTTCCCGGGCTTCCCCCTCCAGCATCACCAGGTTGACGTCATAGCCGCCGGCGCTGGTGGGAGAAGAGACTTTCCGCCCCACAAGGAAGAGATTGAAGTCGCTCAGCTTCATGGCTTCCTGAGAGGGATTGCAGACCAGTTGACCCTCCAGGCGTCCGACGCGCACACCGGCGATCGGTCCCTTGAAGGGAATATTGGAGATCTCCAGGGCGGCGGAGGCCGCCAGCATGGCCGCCACACCGCCATCGTTTTCCCTGTCCGCAGACAGCAGCGTTGCGACGAGCTGTGTTTCAAAAGTATAGCCCTTGGGAAAAAGGGGACGGATCGATCGGTCGATCATGCGAGAGGTCAGGACTTCCCGTTCATTGAGACGTCCCTCCCGTTTAAAGAATCCGCCGGGGAACTTACCTGCCGCATAGGTCATTTCCTGATAGTCCACCGTAAGCGGCATAAAGTCAATCCCTTCCCGACCGCTTTTCAAAGACACCGCCGTCACCAGGGCAACGGTATCCCCGTAAGTGGCAAGAATGGCGCCGTCCGCCTGGGCGGCAACATAATTTGCCTTCAGGGAGATGGTTCTCCCCGCAAATTCCGTACTGAATACTTCTTTCATCATAATTCCTTTTCCTTTCCTCGCTGTTCATGGCGAAAGGCTAAAGGCCCATGGTTAAGGACAAGGCAGGGCGCTAACAAAAAGCCGGGATGGACCGGTCTGTCTTCGCCCCTTGCCTTTAACCATTTGCCGTTAGCCGTATTGCCAAAATTATTTTCTCAATCCCAGGCGCTGAATAACCGTCCGGTAACGCTCCAGATCCTTTTTCTTCAGATAGTCGAGAAGCCGTCTCCGCTGGCCGACGAGCTTTAAAAGACCCCGCCGCGAATGGTGATCCTTCTTATGCTCCTTGAAGTGATCGGTCAGGTAAGTGATACGAGCGCTCAGGAGTGCAACCTGAACTTCCGGCGACCCTGTATCGGACGCGTGCAACTGGAAACCACTGATAATTCCTTTTCTTTTCTCTACATCTAACACCGCTTTTTTCCCTCCCTTTCACACTGGCTTATCAATTTTCGTTAAATACCCTTAATATTTCGAATACCTGCGCTTTTTCAGCCACGGACGGCATCTCGTCCGACGGATAAAGCGCTTTCGCAACAGCCACCAGATCCCGTCCGGCTGTGACAAACTTTATCATATCTCCCCCGGCAAGAAAAGGAATATCATATCCCATCATGACGGCCGCCGCCGGTTGGCAACCCCTTCTCAAGCTTGCCTGCAGTGTCTCATCAATCTCAATGGCCGGCAGCCCCGGCAGGGCATCCGCCAGGCGAATCAGACGCTCTGTGAGTAATTGCTGCTGCCGTTCGGGGGCCAAGCCATCCAGCAGCAATGCAGACTTTTCTGTAAAAGGGCCGCTCGCCGTCCGGCGCAACTCGTTCAGGCAGGCGCCGCATCCCAGCTCCTGCCCGACATCTGCGCAGAGTGAGCGGATATAGGTGCCTTTGCTGCAGGAAACATGAAACGTCGCCTCGGGCAGGGCAATCTTTTCCACTCTGATCCTGAAAATTTCCACCGTGCGGGGAAGCGCTTCGATGTCGATTCCCTTGCGCGCCCAGGCATACAGGGGCCGCCCCTGAAATTTTACCGCAGAATACCGCGGGGGGATCTGTGTGATCTTGCCCACAAAGGTCTGCAGGACCGCGGCAACCTCCGCCGGCGTTACATTCGGTGTCTGCTCCGCGATGATCCGGCCATCCCGGTCCAGCGTATCCGTCTGGAGGCCCAGACGCAGGGTTGCCTGATAATCCTTGCGATGATCGTCAAAGAACGGCATCAGCTTGGTGGCCTCATTGATGCATATGGGCAGCACACCCGTTGCCAAAGGGTCCAGGGTGCCCGCATGGCCTACTTTTTTAATGCCCAAGAGGCGACGGATCCCGGCCACGACATCATGAGACGTCATGCCGGCGGGTTTGTCAATGACCACCACCCCATTCATTCAGCCGAGGGCCTCGATCTCCGCCAGGACCAGCCGTTTGACCGTGGATAATTCCCCCCTGATCCGGCAGCCGGCCGCATTGACATGTCCGCCGCCGCCGAACTTTCTGGCCACGCGCTCCACGTTGAATGATCCCTTGGAACGGAGGCTCAGCTTATAATAATCCGCCTCCAATTCACTGAAGAGAATGGAGGCTTCGACTCCCATAATCGTACGCGGCAAATCCTCAAAGCCATCCGTATACTCGGGCAGGGCGCCGGCCTTGGCGAGCGCTTCCTGCATCACGACCATGGATCCGACCTTGCCGTTCAGGTCCAGCGACAGCGTTTCCAGGACGCCGGCCAGAAGCCTGATTTTCGCCAGGGGGGTGCTCTCATAGATATTTTCAGAGATCCACTGCGGACGGGCGCCGGCTTCCACGAGTCGCCCGGCGATGAGGAGGCAGTCCCGCGTTGTATTTCCATAACGGAAGCCACCCGTATCGGTCAGCAGGGCGGCATAGAGGTTCGTGGCCATCTCCGGCGTCAGCGTCAGCGCCATTGACTCCGCCAGCCTGTAGATCAGCTCCCCGGTTGAACTGGCGCAGGCATCCAGCAGGGCAACCTCGCAGAAACCGCCGTTGGACACATGGTGGTCAATATTGATCATCTGCCTGATTTTCCTGATTTGATCAGCTCCCCGGCCGACCCGTTCCAGCTCACTACAGTCCAGAATGAAGGCGACATCGAAGCATTCCGTCGCCGGCAGCTCATTAACGATCACGGACGTTCCCGGCAGAAAACGGTAATGACCGGGCGTCTGGTCCTGGTTGTAAACCGTGGCCGTTTTGCCCCTGGCGGTCAGCATGTGGTAAAGGGCTAACTCGGAGCCCAGCGCGTCGCCGTCTGGCCGTTCATGGGCCGTAATCAGAAACGTCCGGTTCTGGTTTATGATGTCAGTGATCCTGGGGATCATCGCCCGTTCCTTCCTGCTTGATTTCCGCCAGCAGCCTTTCGATGCGGCCTCCATAGGCAAAGGAGGCGTCCACCCTGAAGATCAGATCCGGTACAAAACGCAGCTGCAGACGCTTTCCCAGCTCCCGCTTCAAAAACCCGGTCGCCTTTTCCAGCCCCGCCAGGGTTTCCGCATGGATGGTCTCCTTGGCCATTTCCACAAAGTAAACCTTTGCCAGGCGGAGATCGTCCGTCACTTTGACGCCGGTAATCGTAAGGGCGCCAATCCGCGGGTCCCGGACCTGCTTCAGCAGAATATCGGAGATTTCAATCTTGATGAGATCCGCAACGCGGTCCGCCCGTTTAAAGGTCGTCATACTTTTCCGTTGTTAACCCAATGGAATCCATCACCTCGGAAAAACCGGCAATTTCAATCCTGGTATTGATCACCTCGGCCAGCTGCTGCTGCTCGATAAAATTCAGGAGGTGGTCGATTTTCCCGTTGATATAGCGCTGATCATTCCCGACCATGGCAAAACCCACTTTCGCCCGCCGCCAGTGATCATTGTCCCCCACCTCCGCAATGGTGACATTGAATTCGTTCTGCGCCCGCTTCAGGAGTCTGCGCAGGACCGCCCTTTTGTCCTTCAGCGAGTGGCTCTCCGCAATCCACAACTCTATGATGCCTGACCCGATGACCATGGGACATATTACAGTTTTCTGTCGACTTTTTCCTTAACGTAGGCTTCCAGGATATCGCCCACATGAATGTCGTTATAATTCTCAATGCCGATGCCGCATTCCATGCCTGCGGCCACTTCCCGCACATCGTCCTTCGCCCGCCTTAGGGACGCGATCTTCCCGTCATTGACCACGATGCCGTCTCGGACCACTTTGAGACCGGCACTGCGCGCGATTTTGCCGTCCAACACGGAACAGCCGGCAATGGTTCCTATCTTTTTAATCTTAAAGAGATCGCGAACTTCCGCCCGGCCCTGCACAACTTCCTTGAAGACAGGATCGAGCAATCCCTCCATGGCCGCCTTGACATCGGCAATCACATTGTAAATGATGTCGTAAAGTTTGATATCCACGCCTTCATGCTCGGCAATTTCTGCGACCCGGCTGTCCGGACGGACATTGAACCCGATGATCACGGCGTTGGATGCCGATGCCAGCATGACATCCGTTTCGGTGACGGTTCCGGTGGAGCTGTGAATAATTCTCAGCTTGATGTCCGACGTGCTGAGTTTGCCAAGGTTTTCCGTCAGGGCTTCGATGGACCCCTGCACATCCCCTTTGACAATGATATTGAGGTCTTTTGCGCCTTCCTTGATTTTTTCATAGAGCTGTTCCAGCGTAATCTTGGACGTTGCCGACAGTTCCCGCTCCCGTTCTTTGCGAATCCAGTAATCGGCGATACTGCGCGCTTTCTTCTCGTCCTCTACACAGACAAATTCTGCGCTTACGGGCGGCACCTTGGAGAATCCGATAACCTCCACCGGCATGGCCGGCCCTGCCTGCTGGACCCGCTGCCCCTGATCGTTGATCATGGCCCGCACCCGTCCGGATTCCGTTTTGCAGACAAAGGCATCCCCTTCTTTCAAGGTGCCCTCCTGAATCAACACGGTCGCTACCGGTCCCCGTCCCCGGTCAAGTTTCGCCTCAATGACGACGCCGCGCGCCGGGCAGTCCGGATCTGCCTTGAGTTCCATGATATCCGCCTGAAGGAGAATCAGCTCCAGCAACTCCTCAATCCCCTGCTTCTTCTTGGCGGAGACCTCGGCAAAGATGGTGTCACCCCCCCATTCTTCCGGTACCATATGATACTGCGTCAGGGCTTGTTTGATCTTCTCCGAATCCGCTCCCGGTTTATCGATCTTATTGATGGCCACCATGATCGGCACCCCAGCCACCCGGGAGTGGTTGATGGCCTCCACGGTCTGATCCATGACACCATCGTCGGCGGCCACAACGAGAATCACGATATCCGTCACCTGTGCACCCCTGGCCCGCATGGCGGTGAAGGCCTCATGGCCGGGCGTATCCAGGAAGACAATATCCCGGTCTTTGATATGGACATGATAGGCGCCGATGGCCTGAGTGATGCCGCCCGCCTCGCCGTCAATGACATTCGTTTGCCGGATGGCGTCCAGAAGGGAGGTTTTCCCATGATCCACATGCCCCATGATCGTCACCACAGGCGCCCGGGGCTTGAGATTTTCAGAGGGGGTCTCTGATTTCAGCAGGGGTTCCTCAAATTCGGCGGCGACGGTCTCCACCTGGAATCCGAACTCGCCGGCGATGAGCGTTGCCGTGTCGCTGTCAATGGCCTGGTTGATGGTGGCGAGCAGCCCCAGCGCCATCAGCTTGGTAATGATTTCGCCGGCTTTTATCCCCATTTTCTTGGCCAACTCGCCGACCGCGATGGCTTCCCCGATCCTGATGCGCCGTTTCACGGCCTTGGGAACGGTGATCTCCGTTTTTTTCATTTTAACGACAGCGGGCCGCTTATCCTCTTTCCATTTGCCCGGCCGGTCATCCCGCTCAATGACATCGAAACGTCCGCCCTTTTTGTCATAGACCTTCTTAATCAGCGCCTTTTTGCGCACGGCCATCTTGTCCCCGATGACCACTTCCACCGGGGGCTTCGCGCCCTTTTTCTTGGGCCGATCAATCTCCTGGCGGACGGACGGGGGTTCAACCCCTTTCGGGAGCGCTGGTGTGATATCCTTGATAATTCTGATTTCCGGCTGCCGGGGAAGTTCTTTTCGTCCTACAATCGTGGCGGTCCTCGTCATCTGCGGCGCCGGTCCTTTTGTTATACCTGCAGGCGGCGGCTTCCCTTCCGGATGGTCCGGCGGCGGAAGGGGAGTGACCGCGGGGGCCTTCTCCTGCTCCGGTTTTTTCATGACCCGAGGTGCTGTCTCTGCCGGTTTTACAGGAACTTCTTCCTTCTGGACCGGCGTTACCTCCGGATGTACCGGAAGGACCATGGCCGGCTTTTTGTGTCCCGGTTTTTCTTTCTTTTCCGGTTCAGTATCTGCCTGGATAATCTCAACCGCGGGCGTTTCCGGCTGCTCTTCCTCCAGGGAGCGCACGGCCCTTCTCCGGATGACCGTCAATTTTATTCTTTTTTCTTCCACTTCATGGGGTTCGGTGGCGTGGACATCCCTCTGTACCCGCTCCACATCGCTTTCTTCAAGTGAGCTTGAGTGGGACTTCCCGGTAATTCCCAGTTTTTCCAGTCGAGCGATCATTTCCTTGTTTTCGATGCCCAGTTCCTTGGCCAATTCATAGACTCTCTTTTTCGACATGCCCAACCCCTCGCTTTATACATCCATTTTTCCTGCGTCCCGGCTCGCGTTACCTCTGACGAGCCACGGTCACACTCTCCTGATCAATCAGCTTCCCCGCCGCCTCGATCCAGGCGGCAACCTGCTCCTGGGGCATCCCGGGAATGGCGGTCAGGGATTCAAGATCGGCTGTGGCGATTGCGGCCACGTTCTTCAATCCCTGATTGAACAACTGCTCTGCCGTCGCCTCATCGATGCCCGGAATCTTCATCAGGGCCTTGGACCCCTCTTCCTCCTGGTTTGCCGCGATGGATTCGCTCTTCACGTCAATTTTCCATCCCGTCAACTTCACTGCCAGCCTGACGTTTTGTCCTTTCTTGCCGATGGCCAGGGACAATTGGTCGTCTGGAACGATCACTTCCATCGCCCTGCCGTCATCATCCATGAAGACCCGGTTGACCTTGGCCGGTGAAAGGGCGGAACAGACGTACTTGGCCTGATCATCGGAAAAGGGGACGATGTCGATCTTTTCCCCGCGCAGTTCCTGGACGACGCTCTGCACACGGGCGCCCCGCATTCCCACGCAGGCGCCCACCGGATCGATATCCTTATCCTTTGTCCGTACGGCAATCTTGGCCCGTTTGCCCGGTTCCCGGGCGACGCTCACAATCTCAATCAGGCTCTCCGAAATCTCCGGAACTTCCATTTCGAAAAGAGCCTTGAGGAAGCCGGGATGTGTCCGTGAGAGAATAATCTGCGGACCCTTGGTAATCTTCTTCACATCAAAGAGATAGCCGCGGATACGCTCACCCCGCTTGTAGGTTTCCCGGTGGATCTGTTCACCGATGGGGATGATCCCTTCGGCCCGCCCCAGATTCACAATAATGCTGCCACCTTCAAACCGCTGGACAAAACCACTGACCAGCTCCCCGACGCGATCCTTGTACTCCTCATAGACATTGTCACGCTCGGCATCCTTGACCCGCTGAATGATGATCTGCTTCGCCGTCTGCACGGCAATCCGTCCGAAGGTGCTGGTATCTACCTTGATGCCCAGGCTGTCGCCCGGCTCCGCCTCTTCGTCGAGGGTTCGTCTGGCGATCTCCAGCGCGATCTGCATGTCAGGATCAGCGACCTTCTCTTCCACCGTCTTGAACTGAAAGACCTCAATCTCACCGACCTCTTCATTATAATGGGCTTCTATGTCGACGCGCATGCCAAGCTTTTTCCGTGCTGCATTGAGCATGGCCGCTTCCAGGGCCTCAATAATGATTCTTTTATCAATCCCTCTGTCCTTACCCATCTGTTCAATCAGACGTTTAAGCTCCGGAAACATTCAGTTATCCTCCATTATTTCGCCTTATATTTCATAGACCAGATGCGCCTTCACAACCATGTGCCGGGGAATGCGGTACGACGTTCCTGAAACATCCACGACCAGGAGCTTCTGTCCATCTACTTCGAGAAATTCAACGAGTTTACCCTTGAAGTGCTTGACCCCTGCCACCTTCTCACGCAGGCGGATATCTACCGCAGCACCTTGATATTTCAGAAAATCCTTGTCCCTGACCAAGGGACGGTCCAGTCCGGGCGAAGAGACCTCCAGCGTATAAGGACCGGGTGGCACATCATGGACATCCAGAACATCACCGAGCTGATGACTGATCTCCGAACAATCAGCCAGTGTTACGCCCCCTTCTTTGTCCATGTAGATGCGGATCAGCCACCGGGACGGCATCCGCAGGCATTCCGCTTCTACCAGCTCCATCCCCTCCGCGGTAAGGATCGCCTCTGTCAGCTCCCAGATCTTCTCCCGGTATATTTGAACGTTCTCTTCCACAAAAACCTTTGTATCGCTGCGCCCTTGTTATTGGTTCCCCCGTTCATATTTCAGAAAAAAAAAGTGGGCGCGTGCCCACTCATCAAAAGAAACGAACGATGATTTTGCCGTTCCCTAACACAAACTTACGCTGATTGCAAGAAAAAAATCCGCTTCGGGGGATCGACTCAGGACCTGGGTGAGAAAAATGGAGCGGGCGATGGGACTCGAACCCACGACGTCCAGCTTGGGAAGCTGACATTCTACCGCTGAATTACGCCCGCTCATTCTTAACGACTTCGGAAAAAATCCGGATGCTGCGTTTTGCTGCATCCGACTTGTTTGCGGCGTACGCCCATGTACGCATCATTCCTCAGAATTTGTGCGCCTTTCCTGCGACTTTTCAGGTCGCCGTCATTGCTTATCGGTAAGGTTAAGACGACGAGGGCATCTTAAACAAAGATGCTTTTTTGTCAAGGCTTTTTTATCTCACGCCGGACGGCGAGGGAGCGGCCATGTCCGTCCAGTCCCTCGATCCTCGCAAAATGTTCGGCCTGTGCGCCATACCGCACCAGGGCGGCAGCGGAAAAAGACAGAACACTGGTCCGCTTGATAAAATCGTAAACCCCCAGCGGGGACGAAAACCTCGCCGTACCGCCGGTGGGCAGGATGTGATTGGGGCCGGCCAGGTAATCCCCCAAGGCTTCCGGCGTAAATCCGCCCAGAAAGACCGCCCCGGCATGTCGGACGCCCGCCAGGCAGCTCTTCGGATTTTTCACCATTAATTCAAGATGTTCCGGTGCAAAACGGTTTGCAATCGCCACGGCTTCATCCAGATCTCGGGTCAGCATGATCGCGCCGTAGGCTTCCAGGGACCGGCTGGCAATGGCCTGTTTCGGCAGTTGGGCCAGCCTGGCGTCCACCTCTGAAGCAACCCGCCGGGCCAGTTTTTCATCGGGGGTCAGGAGAATCGCACTGGCCAACGCGTCGTGCTCCGCCTGCGCCAGCAGATCTGCGGCGATGAAAGTGGCGTCGGCCGTGTCATCGGCAATGATCAGGACCTCGCTGGGACCGGCAATCATATCGATGGCGACAACACCGTAAACCATTCTTTTGGCCGTTGCCACATAGGCGTTTCCGGGCCCCACAATTTTATCTACCTGCGGGACGGATTCGGTTCCATAGGCCAAGGCCGCAATGGCCTGGGCGCCGCCGATTTTAAAGATGCGGGTCACCCCGCCCAGCTTCGCTGCCGCAGCGATCAGGGGATGCAGGATGCCCCCTTTCACCGGAGACACAAGCAGGATTTCCGCAACGCCGGCAATTTTTGC